>CAZWTE010000001.1:0-57328 GCA_964637465.1 uncultured Gammaproteobacteria bacterium
ATTTTCCCTTAATTGGTCCTCCGACTTCTGTTGGCAATATTTACCTTGGGCCGCTTTATTACTACATGATGGCTTTGCCGATGGCAATTTTTTATCTTAATCCGGTGGCGGCAGCTGGGATGAATGCATTTTTAGGTGTTGTAGCTGCGGCTTTTATTTATTATCTTGGTAAGATCTGGTTTAACAGACAGGCAGGTTTGCTGGCAGCTTATTTATACGCCGTATCGCCCGTGACCATAATTTATTCCCGGTCTTCGTGGAATCCTAATCCTACCCCCCTTTTTGCCTTAGTTAGTATTTTTAGTTTATATAAATTACATAAAACAGGTAATTTTTTGTGGCTTATTCTGACAGGTTTGTCGGTCGGAGCGGCATTACAAATGCATTACTTGGCTGCTATATTGTTGCCGGTAACAGGAGCGATTTGGCTTTATGAGATTTTTTTAAAGGTGCGCAATAAACAAAAGATGCAGAATTTGTTAAGAGGTACTTTGTCTGGGGTACTTGCTTTTATATTGATTATGTCACCGCTGATATTGTTTGATTTTAGGCATAACTTTTTAAACTACAGAGCATTAACAGAATTATTCAGCGGGGGAGATGCAGTTAGGGCGGATTTGATGGTAAATATTGCCCGGATGCCGGTTCTTTATTCTTACAATTTAATAGGGAGATATATCGCAGGAGAGAATCTCATTTTAATCATCATTGTTTCTTTGGTAATTATCGCCACGATGATCTGGAAATTCTCATATTGGCCAAAATTAGTCCTGACTATCTGGCTAGTAGCAGGATTATTTGGACTGACTTTTTATCAACAAGCGGTTTATGATCATTATTTGGGGTTTGTCAATCCTGTTCCGTTTCTGCTTTTAGGATCAGTCATGCTTTATATATCTGGTTTGTCAAAGAGCAAAAGATGGTTGATGACTGGTATGATAATAATCTTGCTGATGTTTTTAACAGTGGTAAATTTACAAAAGAATCCTCTCAGGATACCACCAAATAATCAACTTACAAGGACGCAAAAAGTGGCCAAATTTGTAATTGATCAGGCGGGTAATAAGGATTTTAATTTCGCCCTTATTGCCAAAAGTAATTATGATTCGGCGTATCAGTTTTATTTGGATTTATATGGGCATAAACCAAAGCAAGCGCCTTTTAATATAACTGAACAATTATTTGTGGTATGCGAAGATAAAGTTTGTGATCCAACCCATAATGCGAAATATGAAGTGGCTGCTTTTGGTTGGTCAAAGATTGACTGGATGGAAGAAGGTTATGGAGTTAAAATATATAAACTAATTCACAATCCATCAGGTAAACCATGAAACTTTCAATTATTATACCGGCTTATAACGAAGAAAAAAACCTTAGAAAAGGCGTGTTGGATGAAGTAAAAGAATTTTTTACAGATGAAAACAAAGCTTTTGATTACGAGATTATTGTGGTAGATGATGGTTCAGCTGATAAAACAAAAGAAATTATTCAAAAAGAGTATTTACATTTCCCGGAAATTAAGCTGATTGAAAATTTGCATGGGGGTAAAGCAAATACCGTTATGACAGGAATGCTCCGGGCTTCAGGGGATATTATTCTTTTTACTGATATGGATCAGGCAACGCCAATCAATCAGTTGGAAAAGTTTCTGCCAAAATTTGCCGGTGGTTATGATATTGTGATTGGGTCAAGAAAAGGCCGGAAAGGGGCGCCGCTAATTAGAAAATTATCGGCCTGGGGGTTTGCTGTTCTCCGTGGTGTTATCTTGGGTTTGCCCTTTAAAGATACTCAATGCGGTTTTAAGGCGTTTAGCAAAGAGTCTGTGGATAAAATCATACCTAAAATTAAAAATGAATGGGGAGTGGTGCATTTTAAAGGCGGGGCAGTTAATGCCGGATTTGATGTGGAGCTTCTATATTTGGCCAAAAAGTATGGTTTTAATATAGCTGAAGTTGGGGTGGAATGGAACTATGTGGATACGGAAAGGGTACAAGTGGTTAAAGATGCCATGGCTGCAATTTACGATATGTTCAGGATCAGGTGGAATGATTTAATGGGAAAGTATTAATTGCCTTTTTGATTACCGGTAAGGAGCAAGACCCCTAAGTAATTACTGATTAGTTACAAAATTGGTATAATGTTAAAGTGAATTTTATTGTCAGACACCGCCTGGAAATTGTAATTCTTATATTTTTGGCTTTTTTTTATTTTGCCCTCCGGCTGCCTAACTTAACTTTGCAGCCTATTTTTGCCGATGAAGCAATTTATATCAGATGGGCCCAGGTAATTAAGGCTGAACCGACCTTGCGTTTTCTGCCTTTATCAGATGGCAAGACGCCGCTTTTTATGTGGGCAATGGTGCCGCTTTTTAAGTTTATTCACGACCCGCTGCTGGCGGGCCGGTTCTTATCAGTCACTTCAGGCTTTTTCACTTTAATGGGAGTATTTTTCTTATCATACAGAGTTTTTAATAAACGGACGGCTTTTTGGGCAGGCTTACTTTATGTAATTACCCCTTACACGCTTTTTTTTGACCGGATGGCTTTGGTTGACCCTTTGCTTGCTGCTTTTACAATTTGGGTAGTTTATTTTGCATTATGGCTGGTGAGCAGTTTAAGGCTGGATATTGCTATGGTTGTGGGCTATTTGTTGGGAGGAGCGGTTTTGACAAAGACCCCCGGCATGTTAAATTTTTTCCTTCTCCCGCTGACTTTATTAGGTTTTAAGAATAAAGGAGGTAGCCATACCTTGGTAAAGCTGATAATGGTTTGGGGAGTGGCTATTGTGATTGGCTTTGTGATGTACAATTTTTTAAGGCTGGGACCGAATTTCCAGATGCTATCTTCGCGTAATGCTGATTATGTTTTTTCGCCCCTGGAGCTGGCGGGGAGACCATTAGATCCGTTTATTCCCCATTTTAATGATATTGCCGACTGGTTTCCCAAGCTCTTAACGTGGCCGATCTTATTAAGCGTAGTAATGGGGGCAGTCTATATTTTTTATGGATTGTGGCAGCAATCATTTAAAGGGACATCCCTGCCGGGCGCGATAGTTTTGCTTTGGGCATTGATACCGCTGCTGATTAATATGGCATTTTTACGGACATTTACGGCCCGTTACCTTTTATCCTCAATACCGCTTCTTTTAATTGTGGCCGGATTTGGGGTAACTAAATTATTGCCGCCGCTTGCCTATATAAAAAGGTGGCCACTAGCCTTGATGCTAATTGTGCTCTTGCCATTGCCGCTTATGTTTGATTACCTGTTGTTAACTTCGCCGGGGAAGGCTCAATTACCAAAAGAAGAAAGAAAAGGTTATTTTGAAGATTGGACGGCAGGCTATGGATTCTCTGAAATTGCCAATTTTCTTTTGGAAAAGAACAAGGAACAAAAGGTTGTTTTAGGAACAGCAGGATTTTTCGGGACGCTACCTGATGGGATTCAAATTTATCTTGATAAATCAAACATACAAATAGTGGGTAGCAGCGCGACAATCTCAGCGCAAATTAGAAATGCCGCTAAAGACAATTTAACATACTTCCTTGGCAATAAAAAAGATTTGTCGGATAAAATCCGGGATATTGTTTTAATAAAAGAGTATCCAAAACTTAAACCCTTAGATAATTCCTTACAGGACGCTACAGTTTTATATCAGGTATTGCCGTAAATAAATTCTATGAAACGATCCTTTTTGATCCCGCTAATTTTAGTTCTGATAACCTTACCGACAATCTTACCTTTTTTTAATAACAAATTTTTTTATACCCAGGATTATATTTTTATAGCCAGGTTACAACAGATGAGCGCCGCCCTTTTTGATGGGCAATTCCCGGTCAGGTGGGCGCCGGATTTACGGTATGGTGAACCGATTTTTAACTTTTATGCCCCGCTGCCTTATTATATAGGTGCAATAATTCATACTTTAGGTTTTAATATTATCTGGTCTGCTAAGATACTTTTTATTCTCTCCGCTATATTATCCGCAGCCGCCATGTATATTTTAGCAAACCGGTTATTTGGTAGAACTGCCGGTATTTTGGCAGCGGTTTTATATACTTATGCTCCATACCGGGCAGTCGATATGTATGTCAGGGGGTCTTTATCAGAAACCTGGGCTTTTATCTTTTTCCCTTTAATTTTTTACAGTTCTGTTATATTAGCTGAAAAAGTAAATCTTAAGCGCTTAAGTCTGCTGGCACTTTCTTTGGCAGGATTATTTCTAACTCACAATGTCACTACTTTAATGTTTTTGCCGTTCTTATTTTTGTGGTGGGCCTATCTGGTAATCCGGGGAAAGAAATGGCAGAGCATGTTACATCTGTTTTTAGCATCGCTTTTAGGGTTTAGTCTGGCTGCTTTCTTTTTATTGCCGGCTGTATTTGAAAGAGACTTAATTCAAACTAAATATTTAATAGTCGGTTATTTTAATTTTCGGGCCCACTTTGTGGCTTTCAAACAGTTTTTTTCTTCATTTTGGGGTTATGGCTCATCGCTTTGGGGACCTGATGACGGATTGTCTTTTCAGGTAGGCTTAGTAAATTTTGCCGTTTTGTTTATAGCGATTGTTTTAGGAATTTTCTACAGAAAAAACAGCAGATTTTTAGGACTACTTTTAATATTAGGAGTAAGTTTTCTGTTATCCTTATTTTTACAGCATAATAAATCAGCATTTATCTGGGAAGCTATTCCCTTAATGGCTTTTATCCAATTCCCCTGGCGTTTTTTGGGCATATCGGTTTTTATTGTTGCCTTGGCAGGCAGCGCTGTTGCTCCTTATTTAAAAAATAAATTACGACCTGTTTATTTCATTCTAATAATAGCCGCTGTTTTATCAACTTTAATTTACTTTAGACCGAAAGATTATGTTGACGACTCATTTTTTAATAAATTCTTAAATACTGAAGCTATGCATAAGGGTGTGGATTTAACTAAAGATTATCTGCCAATCTGGGTTGAAACAGTTGACGGCGGGAGGTTTGATATTCCCAGGGCAGAACAGGGTGAGATTGATGTATCAAATCTGCAGGTAAATTCCATTTCCCAATATTTTTCTGTCAAAGTAAACAAAAACAGCTTGATTGAAATGCCAATTACTTATTTCCCGGACTGGGAAGTAAAGGCAAATAATGAGATAATCCTACAAAGCTCCCCTTCAAAAACGGGGCTTATCAGGTTTGAACTGCCAAAAGGCGATTATAATGTGGCAGTTCGGTTTAAGGATACATTTATCAGAACTTTAGGCAATATAATATCCCTGGGTTCAATATTTTTAGTAGTAGTTATTTTAGTGCATGAACGGTCCAAATGGGGGAACCCTAAAAGAGAATAATGAAACGGCTTGTAACATCGAATATATATTTTTTAATTGGTTTGATACTAACCTTAATCTTGCTGTGGCCGCTTTTTACCGCTCCTTATTTTACCCATCATGATGATGTGCAGGTTATCAGGGTTTATGAGATGGATAAATGTTTTAAAGACGGCCAAATCCCCTGCCGTTGGGTGCCGGACTTAGGCGGGTTATACGGATATCCAATTTTTAATTATTATGCTCCGCTGCCTTATTATTTTGGAGAATTAATCTATTTGTTAACCGGCAGCCTGTTAATATCTGCAAAAGTGATGTTTGCCTTCAGTTTTTTAGCAGCGTATGTCTTTATGTATCTTTTAGCCGCAAAACTTTGGGGTAAAATGGGTGGTGCCCTTTCCGCGATTTTTTACAGCTTCGCACCATATCATGCACTTGATTTTTATATCAGGGGAGCGATGGGAGAAATGTGGGCTTTAATGTTTTTCCCGTTAAGCTTATGGGCCGCAACTAGACTAGAAGAAAAATCCGGCATTTTAAACCTACTATTGTTTGGAGCTGCATTAGCTGCGCTTATGACATCTCATAATTTATCTGCCGTAATCTTTCTGCCGGTTGTTTTAGTTTGGATAGTAATAATATTTTTGAAAAGAAGAAACAAACGTTTTTTGTGGTTAGGTTTAGGTTCGGCAATAATTGGGATCATGCTGTCGGCGTTTTATGTACTGCCTGCCATGCTTGAAAAAAACTTAGTGCATCTGGAAACTATGGTAGGAGGGTATTTTTCTTACACAGAACACTTTAAAGGGGTGAAAAAATTATTTTTGGAGAGGTCTTAGGAATATGGTTCATCAGTCAGGGAAGTCCCGGGCGGAGAAAAGGACGGTCTTTCTTACCAAATCGGTTGGGTACACCTGCTGGGCTGGTTTCTGGCACTGGTCACTATTAAAGCTTCATGGAAGAAGAACAAACAAACTTCTTTTATTATCATACTTCTTTCTATGGCAACTATCTTTGCGGCTTTCCTGATTCACCCAAGATCGGAATTTGTTTGGAAGATAATTGATCCGTTGAAGTATTTGCAGTTTCCGTGGCGGTTTTTGCTGTTAATTATTTTTTTCGTGTCACTTTCCTCAGGCAGTCTCTTTTTATCAGACGTTAAAAAAAGACGATTAATTTGGACTGCCTTGGTATTGCTGGTAGTTGTTTTAAACTTTTCTTATTTCAAGCCGGAGAAATTTATTCAGACAAATGATCAGAAACTTTTAAGTGGGTTAGACTGGGATAAGCAAATCAAGCGGTCAATCTTTGATTACTTGCCTATATATGCAAAAGAGCCGCCGGCGGAGCTTGCTAAAGAGAGATACCAAATTTTAACCGGGGACAGCAGGATTTTTGATTTTAAAGAAGGAACAAACTGGTTAACTTTTAAAACAGAAACTCGGGAACATACCATTATCCGCCTGTCGCAATACTATTTCCCTGATTGGAAAATATTTGTAGACGGGGAAGAGGTTAAGGTGGAGTACAAAAATAACAGTTTAGGCCTGATGACTTTTATTTTAGGCAAGGGTAACCACATAATCCAGGCCAGGCTTTATGATACACCTGTCAGGACTATTGCCAATTTAATTACTCTGGCGGGCATTGCAATAGTAGCAGTTTTATTTTTGATTTCTTCAGGCAGGATTAGGAAGTGGATAACATACTACAGGGAGAGAATGAATTAAAATTATGGATGAAAGTGTTGAGCAAATTGATCCAACTGAGGAGTTAACAACAGAAGCCATTAAGAAAAAAGCGGTTAAGGGTGCGGCGGTGCTGACAGGGAGGATGATCCTAATGCAGCCTATAAATTTTTTTTCAATGGCGCTGCTGACTGCTTTTCTGGCTCCTTCAGAGTTCGGTATCTACTTTATCGTATCAGCCGTTAAGAATTTCTTGGCTTATTTTAGCGATATTGGTTTTGCTCCGGCTTTAATCCAAAAAAAAGAGCAACTGACTGATATAGAACTGAAAACCATTTTCACGGCGCAACAAATGTTGATTTTAATAATAGTAACGATTGGTTTTATATTCTCCCCCTTTATACAAAGTATTTATCATTTAAACCAGCAGGGAATTTTTCTATTTTGGGCGCTTTTATTTTCTTTATTCTTTTCTTCGCTTAAGACCATTCCGTCAGTTTTGTTGGAAAGGAAATTGGAATTTAATAGGTGGGTAATTCCCCAGATTACTGAAACTATTATTTTTAACTCATTGGCAGTATTTTTAGCCTGGAAAGGTTTTGGGGTAACAAGTTATACGGTAGCTGTGCTTGTAGCGGGTTTTATCGGACTTATTATTATGTATTCTGTTCAACCTTGGTTGCCGGGAATTGCTTTTTCCCTCGCCGCTTTTAAATCAGTATTGAAGTTTGGTATTCCTTATCAGGCAAATACACTTCTTGCCATGGTTAAAGATGACGGGATGATCCTATTTTTGGGCAGTACTATTGGCACTTCGGGTATTGGGTTTTTAGGATGGGCGCAAAAGTGGGCTTATGCGCCGTTACGTTTTTTTATGGATCAGGTTATAAAAGTAACGTTTCCCGCCTTCTCGAGATTACAGGATAACAGGAAAGAACTATCAGATTTAGTTTCAAAGTCAATCTTTTTTATTTGCCTTTTAGTTTTCCCTGCTTTGGTGATGTTAGTGCTGTTGTCGCCTGTTTTGGTGCAGATTATTCCTAAATATATTAAGTGGAGTCCTGCTTTATTCGCTTTATCAATTCTGGCCGTTACCTCGGCTCTGGCAGCAATTACTACCCCTTTAACTAATACTCTAAATGCGATTGGTAAAATATCCCTGACTTTTAAGTTAATGATTATGTGGACAGTTCTGACTTGGGTTTTTGTGCCGGCACTCTCTTTTTTATACGGGGTAAACGGAGCTGCCATAGGGTTTACTTTAGTCGGGTTGAGTTCGGTTGTAGCTTTATATTTAGTATCAAAGCATGTTGATATAGACTACTTACGAAGCGTAGGTAAACCACTGTTTGCCTCAGTTTTGATGGGAGTTTTGGTATTTATGACCAGAAATCTTTTTTCTGTTTCGATATTTCAAGTAATCGGTATGGTGGCGGCAGGTTTAATTTCTTATGCAGTGGTAGTTTGTATTCTTGAACCAAAATTGCCGGTTTTGATTAAAAATCAGTTTAGGAAAAGATAATGAGAAAGTTATTGTTTTTAGTGTTTTTTTTATTTTCGCTAATTTTAGTACCCCGGACTCTTGCTCAAAATAATTCTTTCATTTCAGTAGTAAATCCAGTTAGAGGGAATGATTTTTGGGACTTAAAGGATCAAAAGCCTGAAACTGCGGTAATTGGTCAAAGTGAAATATTAAATAAATTTGGTTTATCTGCCACCTGGTTAATCAGATTTGATGCGCTGGAAGATAAAAAAATTATTGAAGCAATGAAGGATAGATTATCTGATGAAAAGGGATTGTTTTTAGAAGTCACACCAGCTTGGACAACTCAAGCAAATGTTGAATATCACCAATCTGGTAGCTGGCATGCGGCAGGCAGCGCATTTCTAACCGGGTACGAAAGAGATGAACGGGAAAAATTGATAGATACAGCTTTTATTAAATTTAAAAGTATATTTGGCTATTTTCCTTCTTCAGCGGGAGCCTGGTGGATTGATGGTTATTCCCTAGGTTATATGCAAAAAAAGTATGGTCTATCTGCAGCTTTGATTGTTTCTGACCAATATTCTACAGATAATTACCAAATTTGGGGACAATACTTTTCAACCCCGTACTACCCGTCTAAAAAAAATGCACTTCACCCAGCTCAAAGTCTGGAAAATAAACTGGATGTAGTCATAATGCAGTGGGCACCAAGGGATCCGGTTAACAGTTATGGAAACGGAGTAATGGAAAGCACGTTCTCCGTACAGGCAAATGATTATATTGATTATCATAATCTCGATACAAAATATTTTTCAACACTTATTGATGTTTATATAAAACAAAAATTTAATAAATTCTCGCAACTGGTAGTTGGTCTGGAAAATTCTTACAAGTGGAGTAAATATTCTGATGAATATCAAAAGCAGATAAAGGTTTTATCTAAAAAAAGAAATTCCGGTGAACTTGCAATTATTTCTTTAAAAGATTTTGCTGGTTGGTATAAATCAAGTTTCCCCAAGCTTTCTCCGGAACAGCTGATTATTGCCGACGACCCGTTAGGAGGAGTTAAAAAAAGTATCTGGTATATGAACCCTTATTACAGAGCGGGTTGGTTTTATAACTTAGATGGTTCGGTATTAAGGGATATCAGACAGTATATTGACGGTGAAGAGGAGCTTTGTTCTAAGAGCAGGTGCGACAGTGTTAATTTTGCAACTTCAGCCACCAGGGTTTTAGATGAGGTAAGTTTCGGCCATAAGTGGATAATTGACCAGGGGAAAATCAGTGATCTTGAAGCGGAAAGAAAGGATGAAGAATTTATACTTAGTTACAAAAATGAAGCAGGGAACTTAAGGAAAATAGGATTTTTGCCACGGGATATCAGTATCGACGGAAAAATCTTTTCCATTGACGGAGCAATACTTAATGTCACTAAAAAGGAGGATATATTAGTATACAATACTGCCGTATCGGAGAGTTTCCTAAATTGGTCGTTTGTTTCTGTGACGCTGAAGATTTGTCAGTTTGTTATATTTTTAATATTTGCAATTATTTTACCCGGATTTGTATTAACCAACAAAGTTTTTAATAAGGATACGTCTGTTTTACTAAGGTTGTTTGTGTCCGCAACAGCAGGATTAGTGGTACTTACCCTGCTTTTTTATATAAGCAGCTTGTTTCATATCAAGCCGGTTATTTTTGTTTACTTCCTGATAAATTTTATTATCTTTTTCCGTTTCAAATTTTATGACCATCTGGTTAATCTGCCGGCAATAAAAAGCCCTTCTAATTTAATTCCCGTTTTGTTAATTTTAATGGGGACTGCTTTCCAAGCAATTCCGACATTTAAAAGCGGATTGAACTTTAGTTATGGTTTAGGTTTTTGGGGGCCCAATACTCATGACGGGATCTGGCATATAGCGCTGGTAAATCAATTGATTAAGTCGGTGCCGCCCGAAAACCCGATTTATTCCGCAGTAGTATTAAAAAATTACCACTTCTTTTATGATCTATTTATTGCGGCTACAAATTATTTTTCAAAAATTCCGGTTGGCGATTTAATATTTAGGTTTTACCCAATCCTGTTTTCTCTGATGCTTGGAATAGGCTCTTATTATTTAGTAATAAGGCTTTTTAATAATAAGACTGCTTCATTATTTAGCCTTTATTTAGTCTATTTTGCCGGCAGTTTTGGCTGGATAGTGGAGTTTTTACGGGAAAGGCATTTTGGGGGAGAATCTGCTTTTTGGGCTAACCAGTCAGTTTCATTTAATTTAAATCCACCCTTTGCAGTGTCTTTGGTAATTATAGTTGCATTAATACATATCATTTTTTCCCGACCGGGAAATTTTGTTTTAACGGTAATTTTAGCGGGCAGTCTGATAGGTTTTAAATCTTACGGCGCGGTTTTATTTTTAATATCAATACTGCTTATAGGAATAATAAAGAGACAGATTCCTTATGTGTTTATTTTTATCGGAGCTGCAATAATTTCCGCCGGAATATTTTTGCCTAATTTTGACACAAGCTCAAGCCTTTTGATTTTAGCCCCATTTTGGTTTATTCACGCAATGATTGATTCTCCGGACCGGGTCGGGTGGACCAGGATTACCTTAATGAGGGAAGCAGGTTTTATTACAAGTAATTGGCTTAAAATATCGGTGGCAGAGATTTTGAGCTTATTATTATTTATCGCCGGCAATTTAGGCCTAAGAGTGATTAGTCTGCTATCGCTTATTAAAATAAAAGGGATAATTAAAGACGAAAAACTTTTATTTATTTTTATATTTGCTTTTCTTTCATTTCTGATCCCTATCTTATTTATCCAGTCGGGGAATCCTTGGAATACCATCCAATTTTCTTACTATGGTCTTTATATGGCTGCTATAATAAGCGGAGAGGTTCTTGTTTTAATAATTATCAGATTACCAAAGTATGCGGCGGTTTTGATAGTACCGATGGTAATTATCCTGGCGCCAATTAATTCGGCCGTAACAGCCATCGGGTATTTAGGTCAAAAGCCGCATGCTTTTGTGCCTTCAAAAGAACTGGAAGCATTACAGTTTTTATCAAATCAGCCGGATGGAGCAGTATTAACTTATCCATACAATAGTAAATTAAAACAGAAGATTTCTGAACCATGGCCGATATTGGCATATGACAGTACGGCTTATGTTGCTGCTTTATCTAAAAAAAGCGTCTACCTGGAAGATGAGCCACAAAATCTGATTTTGCTGACAGATTATAAAAAAAGGGTTGTTGCCTCAAAGGATTTTTTCTTAAAACCAATTACGGAAAGTACAAAATTTTTACAGGATAACAAGATAAAATACATTTATCTGCCGAAGATACATAATGTCCGATTGGATGAAAGTGCTGCAAGTATTAAAAATATTTTTGAAAACGAAAAAGTTGTTATTTATGAGGCAAATATTTAAAAATCACATTTTTATTGCCATTTTAGCTTATCTTTTTATTGTCGGACTGGCTACGGTTCCTGTTTATGGTTTCTTACAAAAGATTAAGCTGGCGAATCAGGCAAATCAAGAGCGTTTCTCGGTTTATCAAAATCTTAAGATTACAGAGAAACAGTTTACAGGAAACTTACAGAAAGTGACTTGTGAAGGCAATTTATTTTTCCAGGCAGGAGTTCCAATAACCGCAATCCATATTAACAAAGATAATCTTTATCTTTCCCAAGCAGATAATCAGCTGGCGGTTATTGATTTGATTGCCCCTGATTATCCTGCAAAATTCCCGGTGCCTGTTTTAACTGATATTTATTCCGATACCAGTGATGTTTATGGTACAGATTTCTTTGGTGACAGAGTCGTCAGGCTTGTTATCGGAAAAGAAGAAGTTGTCGTCGAAAAAGTTTATCCCAAGATTGGCCGGGCTTCAGCTTTAACCAGGGATTCTAAAGGTTATTATTATGTTTCCGGTTACTCCTCAGGGAATATCACTAAAATAATTGGAAGGGATGGTTTCCTTTTCCTTTCGGATTTGGATAAAATTGTTGACCTGGAAGCGAGCGGATCCGGTCGTTTACTAGCGGCGCGCTACGGCACCCAGCCGGCACTTATCAGTATAGATTTAAATGAAAAGAAGCAGACAATTATCGAAAATGATAAAAGTATTTCATCGCTTTCTTTTGACGGAGATTCCTTCTGGGTAGCATATGAATATAATGGTCAGTCTCAGATCGGAAAAGTGATAGACGAAAGATTGGCCGGCATTCAGCCTTTGAATTGCCCCTTTCCTTTAAAAATTGCCGTAGGGCAAGATAGATTTTTCTATACCTCTCTTAATGATAGCGAAGGGAAGGTTTATTGGATTAATAAAAATCTCCAAAAAAACGGCAAATAAGCACCGCTTAAAAATGTTCCCGGTCCATAAGGATATGATTTAGATTCGCTTGCTATTGGAAAAGCAGAATAGATTATTTGGCTATTGAGGAAAAAACCCGCGATAATTACTCCCACCAGAACTATCTTGGTTAGTTTTTGGAAAACAGGTTTTTTAAAGAGAAAATAAAAAACTGCCGGAGAAACTAATAAGCTAATCAGCAGACGAAATTTCATTGGTTCTATTTGAGGTTTAAATTCGTTTGATAGAAAAGAGCGGCCGGAAAGAAGAAGACCGATAACTAAGATAGAAGTTATGAGATTCGGCTGCCGGATAATTTCAATGAGCAATAAAGCGGCAGAGATAGCTAGAAAAGGGAAAAAGGGAAAATGATACCAAAGCAGAATGTCAGTCTGGCCGCCGGAAAAAACTACCACTATTGCCCAAAAAATAAAAGCCAGGGAAATTAGTTGGATGTGTTTGTCTGCAAACTTTGTAATTGACAAATAAACTGCAGCAAATAAGGAGAAAATATACCAGCCATCATAAAAAAAGTCGATACTGTAACCCGGGCTGCTGAGAAGAAAAGGCAGGCCTAAAAAGCCGACCGGTCTGCTGCTTTGCTGCAAATTTATTTGGCTAAATAAATTCCAGTCCACAGCTGCTCCGTAAGCTAAAAGCACTCCTACGAACCAGCTGACACCCAAAAAAACAAAAGCAGCTTCTTTCCACAGCTTATTTTTAGCCAGTAGAAAAATAATAAAGAAGACAATCAAAAATCCGGTTTGCTTCATCAGTCCGGCTAAGCCAATAGCAATCGGCAGGAATAATAAGAGGTACCATTTTTGCTTTTTAAGATAAAGAACGGTCAAATATATGGCTAATATGTAAAAAAAGGTAATGCCATTTTCTGCCACAGAAAGACGTTGACCGAAAACAAAAAGCGGTGCTAGGGAGTAAATAGTTATGGCCAGCATCCCCGTCCAAAAACCGAAAAGTTTTTTAGTCAGCAAAAAGAGAATTATGGTAGTTGCAAAGGCAAAGAACAAGGCAGGCAGACGGATATAGGAGGCAGGTAAAATTGACCATTGACTGGCTCCGTAAAGATGAGCTATGCCGCCTGATAGAAGACCATAAAGGGGCGGCAAATCAAGCCAAGGAGAGAGGATGTCAACGTTTAATTCTATATCAAAACCGACTATTTTACCGCTAAAGACATTATCCTGAACCGGAAATTTACCTGCCGGAGACCAGGTTTTAGGAACACCGGATTCGATTAAGTGAATTCCCATCCAAGAGTAAGCGTATTCCTCAAGATGACCCATTAAGGGATAGCGGTCATAGTTGACGCTTTTCAGGGTAAAGAAAAAAGCAAAAGCAACCAGAACCAGCAGGCATTTGCCCCATTGTAACTTATTCAAATCTATTTTTCCTCACATTTAAATTATACATAGTTTTAATGATATAGAGTATTTTGGTTTAACGGTGCATTTTTTATAGAGGTTTAATGTGAGTGTAACTGAGGTAGATTTTTGGGGTGTTTGTGTAGTAAGCTTAAGACATCCGGATTATGGTTACCGCTATTTTTCTGCAGGTTATTTTGGGGATAGGTTTTTTAATTTTAACCCTGCTTTGTTTAGTATTGCCCGGTTTTGTTGTTTTGCGGAAATTTATACCTGATTTGGATGATCTGGAAAAGTTTACGGTAGCGTCCGTCTTTGGTCTGGTTATATTTACTTTACTAGCTTACTTCTTGGCGGCGGTTCATCTGCGGTTTTTGATGTGGGGTTTTCCTGTGCTGGGTATATGGTCGTTATACAAATTCAGAGGGGAGATATTATCATACAGGCCAAAAATTACTCATAAGATATTTTTCCTTTCAGTTTTTATTATAGGAATAATCGGCATGGTGGCAGTTAATGCTCCTTCCGGGTTTCCATACAGGGACGGAATTTATTTTTGGAGCTCTCATGGACATGATGGGGTTTGGCATCTGGCTTTAATGGAAAGCATGAAAACAGAGGTATTCCCTTTCCAAAATCCTGAACTTTCCGGCCACAGGTTACAAAATTATCATTTTTTTGTGGATCTTTTAATGTCGGAATTTGGCAGAATATTCAGTTTTTCTTTTTTGGATATTTACTTTAGATTTATGCCGGTTGTATTTGCAATTTTATTGGGGTTGGCAAGCTTTATATTTGTCAGGGCCTGGAGGAGGTCAGAAACAGCCGGAATTTGGGCAATGTTTTTTACTTATTTTGCCGGCAGTTTTGGTTATTTGCTGTATGTCCCGACCCACAAGAGTTTGGGAGGGGAGTCGATATTTTGGGTATCTCAAACACAATCCGTTTTAGGGAATCCTCCCCATGCTGCCGCATTTATAATTGTTACAGTGTTTTTATTTAGCCTTTTGAAGTATTTAACAAACAGAAAATTTATATATTTTTTTCTTTGCGCAATTTTGGGCGGCTTGGTGATCGAGTTTAAAGTTTACGCAGGAGTTTTAGTTTTGGGAGGACTGCTATTAATAGCGATTTATGAATTACTGACTAAAAAAATATTTAAAACTCTGCTGTTATTTTTAGCGACATTTGTTACCGCCCTGGTTATTTATCTTCCCAGCAGCCAAAACTCTCAAGATTTTTTACTTTGGCAACCCTGGTGGTTTATCAGGACAATGGTGGTAGCGCCTGACAGATTAAACTGGATGGATCTGGAGCTTAGGAGGCAAACGTATATTGATGATGAGAATTGGAAAAGGGTTATACAAGTGGAGGTGACCGCATTTTTAATCTTTCTTTTCGGGAATTTGGGGATGAGATTCTTGGGGTTTTGGACTTTTGCCAGGAAGGTCAAACAAAACATTTTTAAAAATACTTTTGACGTCTTTTTTCTAAGTATTACCATTGCTGCATTTTTTATTCCGGTATTTTTTCTGCAGAAGGGAGTTGCTTGGAATACTATCCAATTTAACCAGTATTTTTTACTGCTGTTTGGTTTTCTGGCGGCAATCTCCGTAACAGATTTGTCATCCCTGGTAAAGAATACTGTTTTAAAATGGTTAATTGTAGCAACGGTAATTATGCTATCCATACTAACCCAGTTAGGTCTGCTTTGGCAATTTTATTCTAATCCTCCATTGTCGAAAGTGTCTAATGAAGAGCTGGCAGCCTTAAGCTTTTTAAAAGAGCAGGAGTTAAAGGATGCGGTTATTCTAACAGCCCCTTTTAATAAATATGAACGAGATAAATATAATTATCCGCCTGTACCAATATATGCCTGGTATGATACAGGTTACGTTCCCGCATTTTCTGGTAAAAAAGCTTTATTGTCAGACGAAGAGCAGGTTAATATCATGGGGTATGATGTAAATAAATTAGTGCGGGACAGAGTTGAAGCATTTGAAAGCATAAACTCTCAAAAGATGAATGACTTCCTGAAAAATTATAATATTGACTACATATACCTGGTTTGGGATCAGAAAATTGCTACCGGCAGCAGTTATCTTAATGCTGATTTAGTCTTTGAGAACAAAGACGCGAAAGTTTTTAAAGTCAGGAGATGAAAACAGATATTTTTAGAAATTACTTAATTATTCTAATCTTAATAATTTTTTTTGGATTTCTATTAAGAGTTGTATTTATTAATAGTAGTCCGCCCGCTCTGTATGGTGATGAACTGACGATTGCATTAGACGCTTACTCTTTACTTAAAACCGGACAGGATCAATTAGGCAATTTTTTGCCGCTGACTTTTCCAATGGGGGCAGGCCGGCCGGCGGGATATGTTTACGGATCAATACCATTTATAGCGCTTTTTGGCCCCACCGCCTTAGGAGTTAGGGGGCTGTCAATCCTTTCAGGCTTAGGGATTATCATCCTGCTTTTTTTAATCGGAAGAAAACTTTTTTCCCGCAAGGTGGGTTTGCTGGCAGCGGCAATTGGGGCAATATCTCCTTGGGGTATCTCTCTTAGCAGGGGAGGGTTTGAAGCCCATTTTGCCCTGTTTCTTGCTCTATCAGGTATTTATCTGTTTATGCAAGCCAGGCAGAGACCGATGTTTTATATCTTTTCAGCCCTGAGCTTTGGATTAATACTGCATACTTATCCTACATATAAGATTAGTTTATTGTTATTTTTGCCTTTATTATTTTGGTATGAAAGCAGGATAAGAGAAGTTGCCAAGAGAAAACACTTTTTACTAGGAATCTTTGTATATTTAATTTTAGGAGTTACGGCTTTGAGCCAAACTTTTATAGGGGGTTCTGAAGTTAGGTTCTCTGATATAAATATTTTTTCTCAAGATAAGCTTAAGGTTGCAATAGAACAAAAAATAAATCTTGAAAGGCAGATTAGTAACTTGTCTCCGGCTGAGTCTAAATTCTTTCATAATAAGCCTGTTGAATACACAAAAGTATTTATTGAGAACTACCTGCAGAATTTCTCTTTGGACTTTTTAGTCTTGCACGGCGATAGAAATCCCCGGCATAACATGGCAACTATGGGAGGTTTGTATGCGGTCGAAATGTTATTGATAATAATAGGAGTTTTGGCTTTTTGGCAACAAAAAAAGAGAGTAGTTCTTTTCCTCCTGTTTTGGATATTATTGGCTCCAATCCCCACCGCTATTATTGATTTGCCGCATGCTTTAAGAAGTTCTTTTATGCTGCCCCCCTTGATAATTCTTTCAGGATTAGGGCTGTTAGCGGTATTAAATTATCCCAGCAAGGCAGTTTTGGCAGTAGTCTTATCAGCCTTTATTATTCAATTTGTATTTTTTATACAAAAATTATTTTTCTTATCCCCCAATGAATACAGTAGCTTTTGGTCTTATCCGGCAAAATTGGCTTCAGAAATTGCGGATTTGAATAAGGATAAATATGATTACATAATTCTTTCAGACATAATTAATGATATTGAATTTGCTTATCCTCTGTATGCAAAAATAGATCCGAAAGAAGTAATTTCTCAAAACAAGCAGCGCTTTGATTTGATTAATTACCCGATGAAAAAATTCGGCAACGTTTTTATCGGTTTTATTAAAGAAGAAGAGCTGCCAAAAGTCATAAGCAATCTGCCGGGTTCTGTTTTATACCTGGGTACAAAATCAGCAAGCGGACAATTTGAAGATTACGAGATTATTGAGAGTCTGAATAAAGAGGCAGCGCTTATTTTAAAAAGAAAAAGAAAAGTTTTCTAAATTTGCTAAAATCTTCGGATTTTGATTGTAAAGACAGAAATTAAAATTATTGATAACAGACTTGCCAGTGATATTTTCAAACCGGCATCAAATGATTTTGGCCAATATTTAAATACAACTTCGTGAGATCCGGCGGGGATTTTGATAGCCCTAAAGATCAGGTTGACAGGACTGATATCAGTTGGTTTGTCATCGATCGTTGCTTGCCAGCCAGTTTCATATTGGTCAGCCAGGATTAATACCTCATCATCTGCTGTGTCTGTTTTGACCTTAACTATATTGGGAGAATAAAAAGTGGTTGTTACGCTTCCTTGACCGGAAACCGTAGAGATTTTTAGATCATTTGATAGCATGCCTGTTTCTTTAGGGTTAAAGCTTTTATCCTCCATAAATTTATCCCCAATTTCTTTAGTTGAGGCTTTGATAATTTTTTTTGCCAGGTAAGCCCGATCTTTTGCGTGAGGATTTTCTAAAACAGCAGAGGATCTATCTTGAAAAACTACTTTTAGGTCAGTTTCCTTAAATTTGTAATTTAATAAATCGCCGGGGATCTGGCCATAACGGTCACGCAGGATAGCGATAAAATATTTAACATTTGCCGCGTCCAGATAAGGTGATTGGTAGCCGGAAGCAACCTCGGCATATCTGCCGGTTGTCCCAAAGCGGATGTCGCCTCCGTTTAAAAAATGCATGAATTTGGCGTATCTGCTAAGATAAATAGGATCATAACCCTCGATTGAATATAACTGATAAGCAGTCCAAGTATTGGGCGGTAATACTTCAGCATATTCACGTCCTGTTCTGAACAATCCCTTTTGTTTCTGTAGGAACTCTAGCGAGGGGGTTTTGGGAAAAATTAAATTATTTGGGACAAAAGGATTAAATTTCAAAAAGTATCTGCCAAGATCCAAGATCATAAGAATAAGGAAAACAGAAAAAAATATTGTTAGTTTAGTTGAATGTTTTGATTTAATTCGGTTGATGATAAGCGAAAATAGCAATAAAATTGAAGTAAAAGCAAGCGGAACCAGACTATTTTTTGCGGCAATCAAAAAATTTCGTAGCGCATAGTCGTAATTGTTTAAGTAGAATTTTAAATATTGCCCGTTTGGCGCCCAAGCAATAATTTCTCCAATATAGAAATATGTCAGAAGCGTGCCCCCGATTATACCAATGATGGCAGCCCAGGACCAAAGTACAGTTTTACGCAAAAAGGGGAAATCGTGGTGTTTTAAGATATGATCGATTGCCAAGACAGAAATCATGCCGGTAGAAAAGAGCACGACAAAGAGCATCCTGCTGGCGTAAGAAGATGTCAGTAATGGAATCTTCAGATTATAGAAAGCTTGAGAAAGAGGGTTGTCAAATGCAGCAATCAAACTAAACAAAAATAATAAAGAAAAGAAAAGTATATCCTTAGACCTGATTTTTATAACAGCATAGATTAATAATGGTAAAGAAAGTATGCCTAAAAAGCCGCTTGTTTCTGAATAATTAAGTGTGCCCCAGTAATTTCTTGTTACTGTATTACCAAAATAGTCCGGGATAAAGAATTTAAGTCCGTCCTTAATATTTAGTAAGCCAAAGTTAGCATCTTGAGTATAAGAATCTGCTTGTCTGATTGAATTGGATAACAGGTCAAAACTGGGTAGTAATTGCAATGCTGTTAAACCGACAGATCCGAAAAACGCCAAAAACAAAATAGTAGTTTTTATGGTTTTGTTTTTGTTTCCCCAACAAAACCATAGACAATATGAAGATACAACAATAAAAGTATAGGTGGTAATTTGGGCATTTCCAGCCAGAATGACCGCTGATAAAGAGAGAATCAGCAGAAATACAAACCTGAACTTTCTCTCTATGATAAATTTACTGACTGCATATAAAGCAAGAGGCAACCAGGCTATTGCGTGACCGGCGGTGCCTAACTCTAACCAGGTAGCCATTAATCCTCCTAAGGAAAATATGACTGCACCAATCAGCCCTGCTAGTTTCGATCTGACAGATAAAGATGCGAATAAATAAAAAGTAAGTGCGGCAATGAGTGTTTGGGAATAAATATAAAGTCCCCAGCCCAAATACTTGGGAAGCAGCAGTAAGATATTTAATGGATAAAGAGTGGCAGAATGATAAGTGGCAAGTAGGGGTGTACCCATAAATGAATATGGATTCCACAACGGCCACTGCCAATTTTTGAAGGATTCTAAGCTTAAGTATTTCCATAAAAAGAATTGCGAAAATACATCGGAAATCAACGGGTTTTGAACGGGGAATTTATAATAGTCTAACCAGGGAGAGTAGCTGACGATTAGCAGATCGCCCGGAAAGGGGATTTTTCCAAAAAAAAATAATTTATAATAAATAGCACTGACAATGAGGGTTAGTAAGAAAAAGGGGAATAGTTTTTTCACAATTTCCAGTATACCCTCTTTCCCATTTTACTTAAACCCGCTTAATTGGTAACATTTAATCTATGGCTGCAAAAATATCCGTGGTGGTAAATACCTTGAATGAAGAAAAAAGTATAGAGCGTGCCTTAAAGTCTGTATCATGGGCAGATGAGATTGTAGTTTGTGATATGCATTCAGAGGATCAAACTATTGAAATAGCAAAGAAATTTGGTGCAAAAGTATTTTGCCATCAAAGAGAAGATTACGTGGAGCCGGCCAGGAATTTTGCTTTATCAAAAGCCTCCGGAGACTGGATTTTAGTCCTTGATCCTGATGAAGAGGTTCCGGAAAGCCTGGTCAGAAGGTTACAGGAAATTGCCGGCAGTATTAAGCAAATAAATTATGTCAGGTTACCCAGGAAGAATTTAATCTTCGGCCATTTTATGAAAGCTGCAAATTGGTGGCCGGATTATAATATCAGGTTTTTCAAAAAAGGAGGAGTTAAGTGGACAGATCAAATCCATCGGCCTCCCGAGGTTATAGGAGAAGGAATAGATTTACCTGCTGATGAAAAATGGGCGATTACGCATAATCACTATAATTCTGTGACGCAATTTTTAGAAAGAATGATCAGATATACCAAAGTGCAGGCAGAAGAGTTAAAAGAGGCAGGATATAAATTTAACTGGCAGGATTTAATTAAAAAACCCTTAAGTGAATTCTTAAGCAGGTTTTTTGCTAATAGAGGGTTTGAAGACGGTTTACATGGTTTAGTCCTAAGTTTACTGCAGGCTTTTTCTTTTGTGGTGGTTTACCTGCGGGTTTGGGAAATGGAAGGATTTAAATCTCAAGCAGTAAATTTGCCGGATCTTAAACAACTAAGTAAGCATTCCGGGATTGAGATAGATTATTGGTTTAAGTATGCCAATTTATCTAAAAATAACTTTAAGAGATTTCTCCAGAAATTAAAGGACAAATTTTAATATGTTAAGTATAATTGTATTAACAAAAGATGAGGAAGAGAGAATTACAGCTTGCTTGGAGTCTATTAAATGGGCAGATGAAATTATTGTTTTAGATAGCGGTTCCACGGACAACACGCTTAAAATAGCAAAAAGCTATACGGACAAAATTTTTCAAGTTGATTTGCCGGATTTTTCCGCAATAAGAAATTTTGCTATGGAAAAGGCCGAGGGGGACTGGGTTCTTTTTGTGGACGCGGACGAGCGGGTACTCAAGCCGCTCAAAGAAGAAATTGAGATAATGATTAGTTTTGCGGATTTTTCCGCATATGCACTCTCCAGAAAGAATATAATTTTTGGGACTGAAGTCACGTACGGTCCGTTTCGGCCAGATTGGGTTATCCGGCTGTTGAGAAAAAGTGATTTTGAGGGCTGGGTTGGCAAAGTGCATGAGTATCCAAAATTCAAAGGCAAATTAGGATACAGCAAAAATTCACTGCTTCATTTAACGCACCGGAATATTGACCAGATTGTTCTAAAAAGTTTGGCATGGTCAAAAATTGATGCGAACCTAAGATTAAACGCCAATCACCCGAAAATGTCAGACTGGCGTTTTTTAAGGATTTTCATTACTGAAGTTTTTAATCAGGGAGTTTTAAGGAAGGGGTTTTTTAACGGAACAATAGGGGTGATGGATTGTCTTCTGCAAGCTTTTAGTCTGTATATGACTTATGTAAGGTTGTGGGAACTTCAGCAATCTAAGCCCCGGGATAAAATTTATGAAGAGATTGATGAAAACTTGATAAAAAATAAATTCAATTATTAATTGATTATGAAAGTCGCCATTTATTCCCCTTACCTTGATAGTTTTGGCGGTGGTGAGAGATATATGATGACAATTGCAGAAGCTTTTTCTTTAGGAAACCCGGTAGATGTATTTTTGGATCAACATCTAACAAGCTTAGGAGGGGAAATTTTAAAAAATGAATTAGCAAAAAGGTTTGATTTAAACCTAAATCAGGTAAATTTTATAACCGCCCCATTTGGTAAGAGCTCATCTTCGGTCTCCAGAGTATTTTGTCTTCAAAATTATGACCTGCTTTTTTATCTGACTGACGGAAGTATTTTTTATCCAACAGCCAAGAAAAATATTTTACATATCCAATCTCCCCTTATCGGCCAGCCTGCCAAAAGTCTTTGGGGCAAATTAAAGCTCAGAGGATGGAGTTTAATTATTTACAATTCAAAGTTTACTAAAGATCATTCCCAAAAGAATTGGCCTATTCAGTCTGAAATTATTTACCCGCCGGTTGATGTAATAAAGATTAAACCTTTGAGAAAGAAAAAATATATATTATCAGTAGGCCGTTTTTTTGGTTACCTAAAGGACAAGAAACACAGAGTTTTAATAAAAGTTTTCAAAGAGCTTCTTCAAACAGCCGGTATTAATGATTGGAGTTTACATTTGGTGGGATCTGCCGGCAGCGGGGATACAGATTATTTACGGCAGTTGCAGGATGCGGCAGAAGGGGCTCCGGTAAAATTTTATCCGAATTTAGAATATGATAAACTGGTTGAGCTTTACGGGCAGTCGTGTATTTATTGGCATGCATCGGGGTTTGGTGAAGATGATCCGACAAAAATGGAACATTTCGGTATCTCTACTGTTGAAGCGATGGCCGGAGGCTGTGTGCCGGTGGTTATTGGTAAAGGAGGACAGAGAGAAATTGTAGAATCGGGAAAGTCAGGGTACTTGTGGGATACGCTGGAGGAACTCAAGGAATTTACTTTGCAGTTAACAAAAGATGTGAGCTTAAGGGAAAGAATAGCTGCAGAGGCTTTAGAGAAAGCAAAGGAATTTAGTAAAGAAAATTTTACAAATAAAATTCTTAACATAACTAAAATATGAGAAAGACTTTTTGGATCACTATCATTTTAGGAATAGTTGTGCGGATAGTATTATCCCTGGTTACATCCCATTCCGACATGCAGGCTTTTGATTTAGCCGGTAAGCTGGTAGCATCAGGAAACATCTTAAACCTTTATGATTTTAGCTCAAGCTCGGCAGTATTGAATTACCCCCCGGCAATATATATTTTCCATGGAATATTCAGCTTTTTGTTTAAACTTTCAGGTTTGTCTTCCGTCAGTCAATTGGATTTGTTGCTTTTAAAATTGCCGTATCTTATTTTTGATTTATTAATAGGATTTATTCTTTTGAAATTGTTTGATTTTTCCAAAAAGGGGCAGTTGGCATTTATATTATGGATATTTAATCCGATTAATCTTTATGCTACCTATATGATGGGTCAATTTGATATTATTCCTACCTTTTTTATTATTTTGGCAACCTTCTTTGTTGTTAAGAATAAATTAGAATGGGCGGCCTTGGCTTTAGGCGGAGGAATAGCCTTTAAATTATCCCCCGTATTTTTAGTAGTTCCGCTAATGATTTTTGGCAAAAATTACATGGATAGGTTTAAATTGCTTGTTTTGGCAATACTACCATATTTACTTTCAATCGCTCCGTACCTTTTTTCCCCCGGCTTTAGGACAACCGCTCTTTTTGCCAACCAAAGCTCGAAAAGCTTTTATGCCGGTATTCCCGTTTCCGGCGGGGAGTCAATCATTTTATTTCCGGCTTTTTTGTTGCTTTTCTACATTATTATATGGGGTATGTCCGGTAAGATTGATATTGGTAAATTATTCTTAATTCCATTATTGTTGTTTTTCATTTTTACCCATTATCATCCCCAATGGCTTATTTGGATAACTCCCCTATTAATTTTGGATTTAGTTAATACCGGATTTAAAAACATTCTGCCGGTTACCCTGATTTTTATTAGCTGGTTTGCTTCGCTTTTCTTTTTCGACCCCTCGCTTACTGTGGGGATATTCTCTCCTTTACAAACCTTTCCCGGTATCTGGTCTATTTTAAATATTAACCCTGATTACAATTTATCCCGAAGTATTCTGCAAACAATCTTTACATCAGCTGCGCTTTATTTAATTTATAAAAATTCTCCCAGGAAAATTCATGCTTAATACTCAAAAAGTGCATGTAATTATTGTTATTTCCCTCTTTTTTATTTTTGGGTGGCTCTTATTTACATATAGAATTGTGGATGTACCTCCCGGCATAAATGGGGATGAAGCGGTGATAGGCTATAACGCTGCGCTGATTGCTAAAAATGGTAACGATTCAAACGGCAGGTTTTTACCGTTATTTACAGCAATGGAAGGATCGAACGACTGGAAACAGCCGGTGACTCTTTATTCAGCGGTCTTAGCATTTAAAATCTTTGGAGTCTCTTATTTTACTTTGAGAGCAGTTGGTGTCTTTTTTGCTTTGTTTTCCGGTGCGGTAATTTTTTTCTTAATCCGTGAACTTGTTGGATTGAAAGCTGCAATTTTTGGGGTACTTCTCTTTGTGACAACACCAATAATAATGATTCAGTCTCATTTGGCTCTGGAAAATATTGCCCCTGTTCCATTTATTGCTTTTTGGCTTTGGATGATTGTTAAATATAGTAAAAAAGCAAAAACCAGATATCTGGTTTTTGCGGGAATTAGCTTAGGTTTAAGTCTTTACTCTTATCTTGGATTAAGGTTAATTATGCCGCCCCTTGCAGCTGCAACTGTTGTACTTGTTTGCTGTCTTGGTAGGAGATTGTCTCAGGTAGTTATTCACAGAGTACTGATTTTTATTCTGGTAAGTATTCCCTTTCTGGTAATTTTCCTAATGATAAAAAATCAGTATCCGGGTTCTTTCCTTGGTCAATACAGGCCTTACCAAATAGCTTCATACCAACAACTTGCTTTACCTTATATCTCTTCTTTTGACCCTTCCTTCTTATTTCTAAAAGGTGATGCCACACCATATCATTCCACAGGTAAACAGGGTATGTTTCTTCTGGCAAGCCTGCCTTTGTTTGTTTTGGGTATAGTGAAAATATTACAGGGAAAAAAACTAGCTCCGGTTTTTATATTAATTACTTTTTTCTTAATACCTGTTTTATATGGTTTTGCTTCAGATATTCATCGCGGAAGCAGGTTATTAAGTTTGATTCCGTCTTATATTGTTATTTGCTCTTTTGGAATAATGGTTTTGATTAAAATGAGAAATAAATTATGTCGTTTTCTTCTTATATCACTCATGTTTTTTTTGATTATCATTAATTTTACCGATTTTTTGAACGATTATTGGTATGAGTATCCTAAAAGAGTTAAATCTGAATTTTCAAAGCCATATCAGGTAGTTTTCGAAGAGGCTTTCAATCTAAGTAAAACAAACAATCTTAATCTATTTATTCAAAGTGATTTTCGTATGCAGAACCCTTTGGCAGAGAAATTTTTTGAACAAGTATATTTTCCAGACGGATTAAAGCTTTGGAAAGATGAACATCTTCTTCCTCAAAACAGTGTTGTGATTGTGTCAGATTATATTCTTTCCCAAAAAAAGGATGTAAATTATAAAACAATGGGTGATGGTGACTTTGGCATCTTAATAAACCTGGATAAGAATGGAAATAAATAACAAGTTATTGCTTGGTTTGATAATCCTTCTTGCCGTTTTCATCAGGCTGATACCGCTTGATTTTCCCCAATTTACTGCAGATGATGCAAGAATTGCTTACAGGGGATATGTTTTGGCAACAGAAGGTAAAGATGAACTGGGTAGAACCTTACCTCTTGTCTTTAATTCCCTAGACGATTATCAATTGCCTGTTGTCTCCTATGTTACAGCACTAGGAGTGTTGATATTCGGAAAAACGGACTCGGGAGTGCGAATACCCTTTATTTTAATCGGAACAGCTGTAATCCTTTTTATTTATGAATTATCAAGAATTTTTTTAAAAGATGAGCGTTTTAGTCTTTACGCTGCTGCCGTTGCAGGTTTGTCGCCCGGGTTAATATTCTTCTCCAAATTTCCCAATGAATTTATTATAACAACTTTTCTCATGTTGGTTTTGATTGTTAAGTTATTTGAAGAAAAGATCAGAATACTCCGGCTTTTGGTAATTATTTTACTTCTGCTTTTAACATCCAAATTATCCTGGTTTATCTTAATCCCAGTTCTTTTGCTTACTATATATCTAAATAATCAAATGCAAAAAAAGACAAAAATAATCCTGCTTGCTTTTGGCTTAGTTTCTGTTTTTCTGGCAGTTGTTATTTTTTTAGCTATACCGCAGGGACAGAGAAGTTTAACAGAAAATAATTTTTCAATAGTAAATGATGTTACAGTAAAAAATAGTATAGAGAAAATAAGAGGTCAGACAATTCCCGGTTGGCCGGTTTTTCTTGACAGGATTTTATTCAATAAAGCATACGTTGTAGTTGCCGGTATTTTTTATTGGCTTTCTCAGATTAATTTGAGTAAGTTGTTTGCGGAATTGGATCCGGGCAGCAGTTATGGTTATTTAAAAACGGGCGCATTTTCCAAAATAGCAATAATTCCTTTTGTAACAGGGTTAATATTTTTGATAAAAGAAAGCAGGAGGATTAAATTTTTAATTTTTTATATCATACTTGTTACTTTCCCCTTAATATTTTTATACCCTTCAGAGCAGTCAGGACTAATTTTACCTGCACTGCCTTTTATTGTTTTAATTTCTGCTTTAAGTTGTCAGGTTTTCGGCCGGAAGATATTAACGGTCTTGCTGATTTTATTAACCTTAGAGTGGACAATTAATCTCTGGTTTATTCAAGCCAGTATTCTGAATGCTAATGATAACAGACCAGGCTGGATCAGGGAGATAATAAAAGAAGCGGATGCTTATTCTGCCAATAATGTTGTATTTTCTGATGATATCGTCAATGACTTGGCGCCTTTTATTGAGTGGTATACAAAGTTTAATCCAACAGATGGCTATGAAAATATTAAATTTCCGTACAGGTAACGGCAAACAAATATTGCAAATATAACAATGGCCGGATCCGATGCTACTTTCTATGATTGCAATCAAGCTAAACCAGTCAGGATCTTTGCTTCTAAAAGGGATTTACATAGAATACAAAGTGTCATCAAAACCTTGCCCGAAAAGATCTACAAAGATTACCTAGGAAATGAGGTAGTTTATATCTTACAGCCAGTAATATGTATACGTTAATCAACAGAAAAAATCTAATTTTAGTCTTAATTATTTTAACTGGAGCTTTCTTTAGATTTTTTTATTTGAGCGGGTATCCCATTCAATTAAACCATGATGAAATAAGCCAATTGTATGATCTGAAATCAATTATAGAAACAAAAAAGGATATCTACAGAAACTTTTTGCCGTTGGCTTTTCCTTCCACCGGGGATTACAAAGTGGGGCATTATATATACATCAGCACTGTTCCTTATTTTTTTTCCGGGGACAGAGAAATTACAGTTAGGCTCCCTGCCGCATTTTTCAGTACCCTGACAATATTGGCAACGTTTTTATTTATTAAGGTGTTAACCAGGAATTGGTTGCTGGCCATCATCTCGGCTGCAGTCATATCGTTTACCCCTTCGGAGATATTCTATGGTCGGAAAAGCTTTGAAAACGTCATCGGTTCCAGTTTGGATATTTTCGGGTTATTTTTCCTTTTAAAATATTTAAAAGACAAGAAAAGTCAAATATGGGCAACCATAGGGGTGATGTTGTTGACTGCTGCTATGTATGTTTATACATCTCATACAATGTTGGTGCCTATGTTGCTTATTTTCCTTATTGCCCTGTTTAAGAAAAGATTATTGACAAGGAAGAAAGAGTTTTTTGCAATTATCGCCATTTGGGTTATTAGTATGATTCCTTTAATTTTTTTAACAGCCCAAAATGCCGGTTTAAGGTTTAGGGCGGCTTCTGTTTTTGTTACTCAGGATGCCAATCTAGGAAGAGTAATTGGTTTAAACAACAGCCAACTTAAATCCTTAATAGATTTTATTCCGGCCAAATTCCTTAATCAATTCGATCCGGCTTATCTTTTTTTAAGCGGTTTGGATCTGACTGAGAAAAATGCTTTTGGAATTGGCCCGCTTTTGTTTTGGCAGGCGCCTTTTCTCTTGGGAGGAATAATTTATTTAATCAGGAGAAAGGAACTTTATATAGCAAGAAATTTGTTGTTTGGGTTAGTGGTTTTGGCGATGATCCCCGGCGCAGTCACGTTTGAGGATTTTAGCCCCCACCGGTCTGTTTTGGCATTTACTATGTTGAGCATTGTTTCTGCTTTTGGTTTATATTGGTTGGTAAGAAAAATCTTAAACTTTAAAAGTTTCCTTTTCAAATCCAGTATTTTTGCAATTATTGCCTTAAGTTTACTGTTCAACCTGATTTACTTCTTAAGGATGTATACAATAACTTATCCTTTTGAAAAATCAGAAAAATTACAATATCCTTTTAAACAAGTAAGTCAGTATATCTGGTCGCAGTATAATAATTTTGACCAAATTGTTTTTGATCCAAAATTTGGAGATGTATCTCCGTTTATTGGTGCAGGAGCCCATTATTATCTGGCTTATTACGGGAATTATCCTCCGGATAAATTCCAAAGAGAATACCGCATTGGGGAAAAACCCAGAGAAATAATTTTTGATAAATTTTCTATCCGCGAAGTATATTGGCCTGCTGATAAGGATTTAAAAAATACTTTAGTGATTGTCAGCCCCTGGAGCGTTCCGGAAAAAGACATAGCCGACAAGACAAAAATAATTAGAAGATTTAATTTTTACAACGGACAATTGGCATTCTATGCGATCAAGCTGTAGTCGTAGCTTTTTGTGGTGTAAATTGCTACTATTAAGTTTAAAAGCTCCATGAAGCGAAAAATATATTTAACCCTTATTTTAATAATTATATTGTCGTTTTTCCTGCGATTTTATAAAGTTACGGAAAATCCCCCTGCTTTAAATTGGGATGAAGTATCGATCGGTTATAATGCCTATTCAATTTTAAAAACAGGCAAAGACGAGTGGAATCAGCCTTTTCCGATACATTTTAAAGCTTATGGGGAATATAAATTACCGGCGCAAATATATGCCAGTATCCCGGGTATATACCTTTTTGGACTCAATGAGTTAGGTATTAGGATAACCCCTGTTATTTACGGAACACTGACTGTGCTGGTGATGTTTTTCTTAGGTAAGCAGTTATTTCAGAGCAGTTTGGCCGGGTTGATAGCGTCTCTTTTGCTTGCTGTTTCACCCTGGCACATTCATCTTACCCGGGCTTCTTTTGAATCTTCTTTGGCCACATTTTTAGTCACAACGGGAATCTGGTTACTCATCAGGGGATTTCAGGATCAAAAATGGTTTGTAATATCAATGATTCCGTTTGCTCTGTCTGTGTTTACTTATAATTCAGCCAGGATTTTTACTCCGGTGTTTTTAATAGCGGCAGTATTACTATACAGGAAAACTTTAATCAAATTTAGAAGAATAGCCGTTTTTTCCATAATAGTTTTTACTGTTTTGGTCTTGCCGCTGGTGCCTTATTTATTTAGCGGCGAAAGAAGTGCCAGATATAAACTAGTCAGCGTGACTGATGATCCGGGACTCATTCCCAGAATTAACGAAAACAGGGGACACTCGCGTTTACCCCGGCCTTTACCCAGGCTTGTGCATAATAAAATCACTTATGCAGCATTTTATTTTAGCAGAAATTATTTGACGCACTTTACTCCCCGGTTTTTATTTGTCTCAGGTGCTCCTCATAAACAGCATCATGTCCAAAATATGGGTGAATTATATTATTTCCAGGCACCGTTTCTATTGTTAGGTCTATATGCGCTTTTTAAGTTAAGAAACAAGTTTACCGGGTTGCTAATGGCTTGGGTATTGCTGGCATTTATTCCCGTTTCCGTCACCAATGATAGTATTCCCCATGCTTTAAGAACTCTAATTGCCGTCCCTTTTTATCAGCTGGTATCCGCTTTAGGCTTTGTATTTAGCTTAAGTTGGTTCAGTAAACTGTCTCCATTACAAAAAATTACCGGGGGTGTAGTATTGTTGTTTGTGGTTGCAGTAAGCATAGTTTACTACTTATATCAATATTACATAATATATCCGGTCAAATATTCGCGGGACTGGCAATATGGTTACAAACAGGTGGTGGATTATATCGGTAAACACAGTAATGAATATGACCAGATTGTTTTTACCAGACACTATGGCGAACCGCATATGTTTACCTTATTCTATCTAAGCTATGACCCGTCTCAGTATCAGAATAACCCAAATTTAGTCAGATTTGAGACACATGATTGGGCATGGGTTTTAAGATTTGATAAATATTATTTTCCTGATTTAGGTGATGAGGGAACCCAGTTTGCCGATGTTGTAAAGGCAAATCCTGATAAGAAATTATTGTTTGTTGGAAGAAAAGGCGATTTTCCTAAGGAGATTCCCAGATTGTTTTCCGTAGATTTTTTAAACGGCGAAAATGCTTTTGATATAGTTGAAACTAAATAAATGTTTAAGACCAAATACCTATTGGGTTTAATCATTATTCTCTTTCTTTTTACGCGGCTCTATAAAATTAACGAGATTCCGTCTGCTGTTTATTGGGATGAAGCTTCGATTGGTTATAATGCCTATTCGGTTTCATTAAGCGGTCAGGATGAATGGGGGGAATTTTTACCAATCCATTTCAGGGCTTTTGGGGAATTTAAATTACCGGTTTACATTTATGCTGCCGTTGTTAGTGTTAAACTCTTCGGGCTAAACGAATTTGCAGTTAGAATTCCTGCAGTTTTATTCTCTTTAGGCGTAGTCATCATAACCTATTTTTTAGCCAAGAAGCTTTCAGGCAGTATAAACGCTGGTTTATTTAGCAGTTTCTTTGTTGTCATTTCTCCCTGGTTTTTTATTTTTTCAAGAACAGGATATGAAGTAACGGCCGGTTTGATGTTTTACCTATTGGCAGTATATCTTTTCCTGAAATACAGCAGCAATGCCTGGTATTTATTCTTTGCTGTTGCGAGTTTTATTTTTAGCGCTTACAGCTATAACAGTTTTAGGATAATTGCTCCGTTAACAATTTTGGTATTAATCTTCTATAGCTTAAACAATTTAAGGAATGTTTTTAAGAAGGGAATGACTTTTTTAATAGCCTCTTTTTTTATTTTGATAGTCAGCACCATTCCCATTTATAGGTTATATACATATGATGCAGGAGCTTCACGCCTACAAGCTATTGGTGCGACCCCTGCAAATTTCATGACAAACTTTTTGTCGCATTTTGACCCGGATTTTTTAATTTGGCAGGGAGATAAAAACTTCAGAAGCCAGCAAGCAGGTTTCGGGCAGCTTTATCTTCCGGAACTGGTACTATTGATACTGGGGTTAATATATATGATAGGCAGGAAACCAAAAAATGGCGCTCTTATAATAGTATTATCCTTACTTGGTCCTATTCCTGCTGCGCTTACCAGGGAATCTCCGCATGCTCTTCGGGCCCTTTCCATTGTGCCGTATTTGTCCATTATTTCGGCACTGGGCATAGATCAACTTTGCCGGTGGATAAAAAGATCAGGAATTGTTTATATAACAGTAATAATAATCTTCCTTATTTTTTTTGCCAATTATTTCTTAAATTTTTTAAACGTTTACCCGTCGGAGTCAGCAAAAGATTGGCAGGATGAATACAAAAAGATCTTTACCGGCCATAAGGATAGTTTAGACCAGTATAAGAAAGTTGTAATTTCTGATAAATATGCCCAGCCTTATATTTTTGCCCTTTTTTATTTAAAATATGATCCGCAAAAATTTAGACAAGAGGTAGTCCGGAGTAATGCCGGAGACTGGGGATTTTCGGCTGTTAAGGAGTTTGGAAAATTTGAATTTGTAAAGTCTCAGCAATTATTTTCTTTTGAAAAATGAAAATAAAGATATTACTTATCTTAATTGTTATCCTGGCAGGACTATTAAGGTTATACAAATTAGATTCTGTTCCTCCTTCAATTTCCTGGGATGAGGCGGCAGTGGGATATAACGCCTGGACTATTGCTAATTGGGGAAGGGATGAATACGGGAAATTGCTGCCTGTATATTTTAAGTCATTTGCTGATGATAAGCACCCGGTGCATATTTATACTACTGCTTTGTCAGTAAAATTTTTCGGGCTTTCCGAATTCAGCACCAGATTACCATCAGCTCTTTTTGGAATATTTAATGTGATACTAATATTTTTCCTGGCTAAATTAATGTTTTCATCAGAGATTTTAGGCCTTTTTGCCGCTTTTTCCTTAACCATTTCCCCCGCAAATATCCATTTTTCCAGATTTAACCATGAAGCAAATTTTGCGCTTTTTTTCCTCATGTTAGGACTGACGTTATTTTATTTGGCAGTGAAAAAGAAAAAATCATTGTTAGCTTTATCGGTTTTAAGTTTCGGGCTGGCTTTTTTAACCTACCATCCGTCAAAGGTAGTAGTTCCTGCAGTTGCAATCTTACTTTCGGTATTATATGGCAAGCAGTTATTAAGAAGCCGGTTTAATTTGGCCGGGGTGTTTACGGTATCAGCAGCTTTTTCCTTATTAATAATTCTAAATCCGCAGCTTTTAGGGATTGCAAGGGTAAATCAAACTTCACTAAGTAAAGACATTGTTAAAAAAACACAACTTTTCCAGATGACTAATAACGAATTGCTGGGCCGGTTAGAGTTAGTATTTACCCAATACAGCTGGCATTTTTCTCCCCAGTATTTATTTCTTTCCGGCGATAAAAATCCCCGCTTATCTGATCAAAAAACCGGTCAGTTTTATCCTCTTGAAGCGTTTTTTTTGCTGTTAGGTATTATCTTTTTGGGATACAGAAGGTCTAAAGAGGGTGTAGTGCTGTTGGCTTGGGCGTTTGTTGCTCCGCTCCCGTCTGCTTTAGTGGCAGAGGCGCCACATTCGGCCAGAGCCATGTTTATGATGGGGAGCTGGCACTTAATTGCAGCCCTGGGTTTTTACTGGTTATTTAATTTATTTAAAAAACCTGTATTTAAATTAGGTATTTTAATATTGACTTTGGGAGTACTTTTATTTTCTTTATCTGTATATACCGGCCATTACTTCGTGGAATATGCCAGAAGAAATGCCATTGACTGGCAATACGGGATGAAGCAGATCGTTGAGTATGCAAAAGATCATCCTGAATATAGCCAGGTTTATACAACTGCTGTCAGGTCTCAGCCGTACATTTTTTTCCTCTATTATTTAAAAACGCCTTTACCGCAATACTTAAATACAGTAATTTACAATAATTCCCAAGATAAAAGTTATAATAGCGTATCGTATTTTGAAAGATATGAATTTGGAGGATGGAGTCCATTTGAAAGTGATGCCCGTAAAGGGGTACTATATGCTTTGAGTCCCAGTGAGTATGACGGATTAAAGTATCGCTCAAATTTTGAGGTAAAGAAAATAGTATATTACCCAAATGATGCAACCGCCTTCTTTTTGGTGACCTTAAAATGATGAAAAAAATATCTGTTGTTTTGGCCGTTTTTAACGAAGAAGGAAATTTAAGGAATTGTCTAAGTTCCGTAAAAGATTTTGCAGATGAGATAGTCATTGTTGACGGCGGCTCCGCAGACAGAACCTTGGATATTGCCGAAGAGTTTAAAGCCAGAGTAATTTTAACCAACAATCCGCCTGTTTTCCATATTAATAAGAATAAGGCAATTGATGCGGCAAAAGGAGAGTGGATTTTACAACTAGATGCTGATGAGGTAGTAACTGAAGAATTGGCAGAAGAAATAAAAAAAGTAGTATCTGTAAAATCTTTGGCTTACGGGTACTGGATACCCCGTAAGAATTTTTTCTTGGGAAAATTTTTAACAAAAGGCGGACAATATCCGGATTATACTCTCAGGCTTTACCGTAATGGCTTTGGCAGGTTTCCGGCAAAGGATGTCCATGAGCAGGCAGATGTTAAGGGTCAAGTCGGTTATTTAAAAAACGATCTTTTACATTTAAGAGATAAGAATTTTTCGGTGTATTCAGAAAGGTTTAACAGATATACAAATTTACTGGCATTGCAACTGAAAGAAGCCGGCCTTAAGATTGGGATATTTTCTTTTCTTAATTTTATTTTGGTTAAACCTTTGTTTTGGTTTATTAAAGCTTATCTCCGCCATCGGGGTTATGTGGATGGTTTTCCCGGTTTTGTTTTTGCCTTATTTTCCTCACTGAGATTTCCGGTGGCTTACATTAAATTAATGATAAATCCGATTTCAAAGATATGAAAGTCGCAATTAATAATCTGCCTTTAAAGAGCGGTCATAAAACAAGAGGTATAGGATACTATACAGAACATTTAATCAGGGCTCTGCAGCAGGATAAAACAATTGAAGTCCGCGAATTTGTAAATCCGTCGGAAGTTTTGGGGGTTGAGGTAGTCCATTATCCCTGGTTTGATTTATTTTTTCATACATTACCCATAATAAGAAGGTTTCCTACAGTAGTTACCATTCATGATGTGATACCGTTGGTATTCCCTCAATATTACCCGGTAGGATTTCGGGGTAAAATTAATTTTACAATGCAAAAAATGGCTTTAAAAAGTTGTAAGTATATTATTACCGATTCTCATACATCAAAAGCGGATATTATTAGACATTTAAAGATTAAAGAAAGGAAAATTACGGTTATCCCGTTGGCAGCCGATCAAAAATTCCAAGTTTTGAAAAATGATACGAAGTTGCTTCATACACAAAGACAGTACCGTTTACCTGAGCAGTTTCTGCTTTATGTCGGGGATGCCAACAGGGTTAAAAATCTGCCTTTATTAATTGAGGGGTTTCGGCAGCTATTGAAACTCCCGGGTCTGCAGAATATAAAGCTGGTTTTAGCAGGCGGTATGTTTTTAAAAGACGTAGAAAATATCAACCATCCGGAATTGGAAAGCTTAAAGTTAGTTAGTCAATTAATCAAACAATACGGGCTTGAAGGCCATATAATTAGGCCCGGGCAAATTGAGGATGAGGATTTAGTTTCTTTCTATAACCTCGCAACAGTATATGTCCAGCCCTCGATTTACGAAGGTTTTGGGTTACCTGTTTTGCAGGCATTTGCTTGCGGAACTCCGGTTGTTTCATCAAACCGGGGAAGTTTAAGTGAAGTAGGGGGACGTGCGGCAGTTTATTTTGATCCGGCCAATATCAGACATTTTATTTCAGTTGTCCAAGAGCTTTTGCAGAACAGATCACTCCGAAGTAAGTTATCTAAATTAGGTTTGGAACAAGCTGCCCGGTTTTCTTGGGACAAAGTAGCTGAAGAAACAAAATCAGTTTACCTCAAAGCAAGCAAAAATGAATAGCCGTATAAAGTTTAATTCGCCAATTTTTAAAGTTCTCCTTATTTTTTTAACCTGGCGGTTTTTATTGGAGGTAATCTTTCTTTTTTCAATGAATTTTATTCCACTGGGGTATAAAGACCGCTTTTTAGGGGGCGGCCATTTTAATTACAGGGTTTCACCCCAACTTTTTTCCTGGGCCAATTTTGACGGGGAGCATTATTTGTCAATTGCGATATTTGGTTATAAAAATTTAGAACAGGCTTTCTTCCCTGTTTATCCTCTTTTGATATCATTTTTTGCCAAGCCTAATCCTTTTGATTTACTCCCTTCGCTGGTAAATTCCACAATAACAGGCTTAATTATTTCTAATGTATCATTTGTTCTTGCCCTAATATTTCTTTGGGAACTTATTAGAATTGATTTTCCGAAAAAGATTGCTTACTTGGCCGTTATTCTCATATTACTTTTTCCAACCTCTTTTTATTTTGGGGCAGTTTATAATGAATCATTATTTTTGTTATTAACAGTATTATCCTTTTACAGCGCCCGAAAAGGTCATTGGTTTTTGGCAAGTTTTTTTGCCATGGTTTCATCTGCCACCAGAGTATTTGGTATTTTGCTTTTGCCGGCGCTTCTTATTGAGGCGTATCAACAGAAAATCAGATTATCTAAAGTGTTTTGGATTTGTCTTGTGCCGTTGGGATTAGGAGCCTATATGTGGTATTTAAATATAACAGCGAATGATCCTTTGGCTTTTTATCATTTTCAGAAATTAGTTGGCGAGCAACACCAGGAAGGAATTATATTACTACCACAAGTATACTTTCGTTATATTAAAATGTTGACGTCAACTGCCGTACAAAACCCGATTTTTCAAACAATAGTTTTAGAACTTGGTGTAGGTTTAGTATTTTTTTTGCTTCCGATCTATGGTTACCTAAAAAAAATTAGATTATCGTATGTTGTTTATGCGATATTAAGTTTTTTGGCGCCGGCTATTCAAGGCAGTTTTTCGTCAGCTCCCCGTTATGCGATAGTTTTATTCCCTTCTTTTTTAGCTGCTGCTTTGTGGTTTAGCGGGTGGCCAAGGGTATTGCAAATATTAATTTTTCTTCTATCTCTTTTGTTACTGATAATTGAAACAGCCTTATTCTTAAGGGGGTATTGGATAGCATGAGAAAAATCTTAGGTTTAACTTCACACCCTCTTTTTGCCGGAAGTTTTATTATGATTTTTGGAAGTAATGCAGTCAGCTTTTTAAATTATTTATACCATTTAATAATGGGAAGACTATTAGGACCGGCAGGTTACGGGGAATTGGCAGCAATAATTTCATCTATCGGACTTTTTGGTATCATTCCCTCGTCAATTACTCTTGTAATAATCAAGTATGTCTCTGCTGCAAAGGATGAAAAGGAAACGGGAAGTTTGATAGTATGGTTTAAGAATAAAATCTTTTTATTGTCATTAATATATAGCCTTCTGATTTTGATGCTCACACCTTTTATGGGATCTTTTTTGAAAATTCCGGATCTGTCCTATTTTATACTTCTTGCCGTATTTACTTTTTTTTCATTACAGTCTTCGTTAAACAGGGCCATCTTACAGGGACTTTTAAAATTTAAAGAGATGGTCTTTAGCGTATTAACTGAAAGTGCTTTAAAACTCCTCGTCAGTATAATTCTGGTATATCTTGGATTTAAGGTTGGAGGCGCTATCCTAGCTCTTGTTATTTCTGCAATACTGGGATTTTATATCACTATTCGTTATTTGAAACAAAGGAATCTTTCAGTTGATGATAAAGTTATACCTGATATAAGAGCAATGCTGAAATTCAGCATTCCCGTAGCTCTGCAATCTTTTGCGATAACTTCACTTTATTCATCTGATGTAATTTTAGTAAAACATTTTTTTTCTTCCCATGAGGCGGGGATCTATGCCGCGCTTTCAAACCTGGGTAAAATAATCTTTTTTGGCGCTGGTCCAATTGGAGCCGTGATGTTCCCGCTGGTTTCCCAAAGAAAGGCAAGAGGTCAGGTTTACGGGCAGATTTTTATATATAGTTTCTTCGGGACGTTAATGCTTGCAGGCAGCGTTTTATTGTTTTATTGGTTTTTTCCTGATCTTGCCATAAGTCTGCTTTATGGCAAGCTTTATTTAGAAGCTTCGAATTTATTGGTTTGGTTTGGAATATTTATCAGTTTGTTTACTCTCTCGACGCTTCTTATCAGTTATGGTCTTTCATTGGGCAGGACTTCCATAGTCTATTTACCGCTTATTGCAGCCTTGGTCCAAATTATTCTGATATGGTTTTTTCACCAGAGTTTATTTATGGTCATATTAATCTCTATTGCAGTGAATGCTTTACTACTGGTAGCCTTACTTATATACTCTACCTATGCAAAGCGAAATTAGGCTGCTCTCTTTGATAGTACCCTGTTATAAACAAGAGCAAACAGTAGTCCGTGATCTTAAAAGAATCAAGGGAGTTTTAGACCAACTCCGTTATCCTGCTGAATTAATTTGTGTGGTTGACGGCCAGATTGATAAAACTTACAAAAGAGCTGCGAAATTTGCCAAAAATAATGAAAACATTAAAGTCGTCGGTTACGACACCAATAAAGGCAAGGGTTATGCTGTCCGTTTTGGCATGGGACAAAGTAAAGGGGACATCATCGGTTTTATTGATGCCGGAATGGATTTAAACCCAAATGGTTTGGCAATGCTTTTGGAACATTTTGAGTGGTATAACGCGGATATTATAGTCGGATCCAAAAGGCACCCTGTTTCTAAAGTATACTACCCCTGGCAAAGAAAATTGCTCTCCATGGGTTATCAGCTTCTGGTGTTTTTACTTTTCGGGTTAAAAGTCCGCGATACACAAGTTGGGATGAAATTCTTCAAACGTGAGGTCTTGAAAAAAGTGTTACCCAGACTTTTGGTGAAGGCTTTTGCTTTTGATGTGGAGATATTGACTGTAGCAAATGATTTGGGATATAGCCGTATTTATGAGGCGCCTGTGGATATCAAGCTCCGGTTCGGAGGAACTTCCACATTGACCAATCAAAAATTTATTAAAACAGTTCTGGCTATGCTTATAGATACACTGGCAATATTTTATAGACTCCGGATATTAAATTATTATTCAAACAAAAATCACAGAAAGTGGAGATTTGACCCGGAACTAAATTTTAGGATAAATATCGGATGAATATATTATTGCTATCTTGGAGAGGCCCGGGTCATCCAAATGCCGGAGGAGCAGAGATTTCCACCCATGAACATGCCAGAGGATGGGTTAAAGCCGGGCATAATGTGACTTTGTTTACTTCTTATTACGAGGGAGCTAAAAAGCAAGAATCAATTGATGGAGTGATGCTGATAAGAAAAGGCAGACAGTTTTTTGAAGTGCAGTGGGAAGCTTTTAAATGGTATATGTTTACAGATCATCCCAGGTACGATTTAGTTATTGATGAGTTTCATGGCATTCCGTTTTTTACGCCGTTTTATGTAAAAACCGAAAAACTGGGATTTATCCACGAGGTAACTAAGGAAGTTTGGAAACTGAATCAATTTCCCATACCTTTTGCGGGCGCTATAGGAATTATAGCAGAGCCTTTAATATTTAAGTTATACAGAGGCATCCCTTTTATGACTGTATCGCAGTCAACCAAAGATGATTTAATCTGCTGGGGAATACCGGCTGATAATATTACGGTCATTCATAATGGAGTCGGAGTATCATCTCTCCAAAGAACGCCAAAAAAAGAGAAAAGAAAGACCCTGATTTATTTGGGAGCTTTAGCAAAAGATAAGGGAATTGAAGATGCAATTAGCGCCTTCTATTTATTGAGCAAAACTTCTAAAGATTGGCAATTTTGGGTAATCGGAAAATCTGACCCGGAATATTTAAAAGAATTAAAGAAACAAAGCAACAGATTAAAACTTCAAAAACAGATCAAGTTTTGGGGATTTGTCAGCGAGCAAAGGAAATTTGAACTTTTGGCGAGAGCGCATATTTTAGTTAATCCTTCTGTCCGTGAAGGTTGGGGATTAGTGGTGATTGAGGCAGCAAGAGTTGGAACGCCGACTATAGCATATAATGTTTCAGGACTTAAAGATTCAGTGTTGGATGGTAAGACAGGAATGCTTTGTGATTGTTTCCCGCAGTCTTTAGCTACAAAGGTTACACAACTTTTGGCAGATAATACAAAATACAAGCAGCTTTGCAAAAATGCAATTGCTTGGAGCAAAAATTTTTCCTGGGATAAAGCTTCGAAACTAAGCTTGGAGTTAATACAAAAAATAGCCGGTTGAAATTTTCATAAAATACGATTAAACTCTAAAAACGATGAAGAAAAAAAAGAAAGTATTGGTGACCGGAGCCGGGGGGTTCATCGGTCATCATTTAGGCACATACTTAAGGAAAAAAGGTTATTGGGTGCGTGGTATAGACATAAAGCTTCCCGAATTCAAAAAATCTGATGTTGATGAGTTTTTAAAATTAGACTTAAGAGAGAAAAAAAGTGCTTTAAAAGCCACCGAAGGAATGGATTATGTGTATGCCTTGGCAGCTGATATGGGAGGAATGGGTTTTATTTCCTCAAATCATGCCACTATTTTATACAATAATGCCACTATTAATCTTAATACAATAGAGGCGGCTAAAATAAACAAGGTAAAGAGGTATTTTTACTCATCTTCTGCCTGTATTTATCCCCACTACCGGCAGACTAGGAGCAAACTAAAACCCTTAAAAGAGGAAGATGCATATCCGGCACAGCCGCAGGATGCTTATGGATGGGAGAAATTAGTTTCAGAAATTCTTGCCAAGTATTACCGTGAGGAACATGGTTTAGAAACACGTATTGCCCGTTTTCATAATATTTTTGGTCCCTTTGGAACCTGGGATGGAGGAAGGGAGAAGGCACCGGCCGCCATCTGCAGAAAAGTTGCGATAGCCAAGTTAACAGGTAAAAAGGAAATAGAAATTTGGGGAGACGGAAAACAGACAAGGTCTTTTTGTTATATAGACGATTGCCTGGAAGGAATTTACAAATTAATGACGTCTGATTTTGCCGAGCCTCTAAATATTGGTCAAGATAGGATGGTGACAATAGATCAACTGGTAGATATTATTTCTAAAGCTGCCGGTGTAAAACTTAAGAAAAACCATATCCCCGGACCTCAAGGCGTCAGGGGCAGGAATTCCGATAACAGTAAATTGCGGCAGGTATTAAAATGGGAACCAAAGATTTCTTTGGAAGAAGGTTTGGCAAAAACATATCAATGGATCGAAGATCAGGTAAGAGCTAAACTTACTAACTAATGCTGCTGTTTTTGTTGTATCTTATCCCAATTTTGGCAGCCGGTGTACTTATTCTACGGAAAATCAGTTCGCTAAACAGATTGGAATTACTGCTTCCTGCAGGTAGCATCTTAGGTCTTGCTTTATTTACCTTTCTTTTGAACCTGACCGCTTTTTTTATCAAGGACGGCATAGGAATCCTTATTTCTTATCTGGTGGCGCTTTTGGCGGGGTTTATATTTTTAAGATCAAAAAACAAAAAAATATATTTACCTGAAGGCAAAGGACTTTTTTTCTGGCCGGCGGGCATTTTTATCTGGGGAGCATTTATCTATTGGAAAGCAGCGCATGCTTTAACCGGAAGCGATGTGAACCTTTACTATGCTATTGCGCATTCTTTTGCAAAAGGGAATTTTCCACTTCTTACTCCGTGGCAACCGGATATTTCACTTTCGTATCATGTAGGAGTGTCGGAACTCTTGGGCGCATTTTACTATTTTTCCTGACTTGATTTTCAACTGCTGCATCTATTTTTTTTTGCTTTTGTTATTTTTTGTCCCGTTCCGATCATGTCATGATAAGTTTTCTTTTTGCTTATCTCGTGGCGGCAGTGATTTTCATTAGTTTTGGTTTTTTTTATATTTCCTGGCCTTCTTTTCCTCTTCAGTTTCCATCCGTCAGCAGTATTCAGCAATTAGTTTTGTGGCTGCGGGATTTACCTTCAGTTAATCAAGCGATTGAGGTATACGGAGCTCCAATAAATTTAGATGCATTGATTTATTTTATCTTTCAAGCATTTGGGTTGAGCATCTTTTTTTCACTTATGGTCCTAATACTTCACTATGATAAAAGAAAACCTTTAACAGGATGGATTATGCTCTGTGTTGGTTTAGCTACTGTAGCTTTGGTTAATGAATCATTGTTTGCGGCAGCTTTTCCGGCTCTTGCCGGAGGTATATTTTTGATCGAATGGGGACGGAAGACCTTGTTTAAAAACCTAAAAATTCTGCTATTGCTTTTGATATCGACTATTTTGGTGGTACTTTTGCAAGGAGGAATGATATCTTCTTTTCTAAACTCTCCCCAGAATTTACAAAACTCAACCATAATTTTTCCCAAAAAAGAAGACATAAAAGAAGATTTTAACAGTTATCATGCTGGTCAGATGATCTCCAAATTATTACCCGTCCAGTTAGAATGGTTGCCTCTAAGATGGTTTCATGTAGGAATAGATTCTTTATTAATATTAAGCCTGATAGCGATGTTTGCCATTAGAAGCACTCCTTATCAATTATTGCTAATAAAAATTCTATTTATTGCAGGTTTTTCTTCTCTAATAGCGTATAATGTAATAGTTCCAAAGTTTCTGGTGGCTAATGGTAACAGATTATTAGCTGCTTCATTCTTATTTTTTTCACTTCTTTTAAGCTTGTCACTAATATTCTTTTTTGAAAATATCCGACTGAAGGGGATAAAAAAGATATTATTGCTTATTTTGGTCGGATGGATTTTAATTCCGACCATCTTGCCACCTCTAACACTTCTGTCAAAAACCAGGTTCGGTGAAAATAAATTAACCCCTAAAACCCTACAAAGCAGCCAGGGCATCTTATGGTTTAAGGATAATATAAATTTTAACGAAAGAGTAATAGTGTTGGATAAAAATGCCCCTCACCCCAGCGGCCAAGTCCGCGCTTTAGTTGAAGCAGGTGTATTTGCACCGGTATTCCCCGGAGATTTCAGGGCCTTCACAATTGAAGCATCTCCCCAATATATAGACATTGCCTATTATTTAAGCCCTCAAGCTTTGAGGAAACTGAAAATTAATTCTTTGCTCATTGATGACGTCTTTTTTGAAACTTTACCGGATAACAGGAAACAGCAATTAGAAAATGCTGCTTATTTTGAAAAAGTTTTTGACGATTCAAAGTACAATCGCAATTGGGAGAAAATATATAAAATTAAAGATGAATATTTGAAAAACGGTGGCGAGACAGACGGAACTTTTGAACAACTTACACAAGTTATACCGGCTGAAGGAAAAGTATTTATAGATAATGAAGAAAATTTTAGGCCAAGCTTTTTAAGGAGGCCGCTGATTTTTAGTTTAAGGAACAGAGAAATCTACTATTTGCCGCAGTCAGGGGTGTATTTAAATGTGGAAGCAAATATAAATTCACATCCCCCTTTGGATAATGGCAATTATGATTATTTAGTTTTAGGCACATACACTTTGCCTTCAGAAATTTGCAAATGTCAAACCCGGCTTGTATGGAAAGGAATTAAGGGTGAGGTTTTTGTTTGGAAGAAGAACGATTAACTGATGCCGGGTATTTAGGCAGATCACTAAGCGATACTTTAGCAATTGCTTTGCAAACATTTATTCCATCCCGGAGTGCTCTAATACCGGATACTCCGCCTATCCTTTTTGTGTATGTAATAGGAATTTGTACCAGATTCATGGCCATTTTACATGCTTTGGTGACAGTTTCCGCTTCATATTCAAAATGCCTTTCTTTTAAGTCCAGCGCCAAAAATGCCTCTTTCCTAAACCCCTTAAATCCGGCCATTACATCAGTAATCCGGCGGCCGCATGCCAGACTGGTTAATGCTGACATAACCCAGTTGCCAAAAAGATTACGGGTAGTAACTGATCCCTTTTGAATTTTGCCTCCGCCAAACCTGGTACCAATTACCACATCTGCACCTTTTTCCAAAGCTTCAACAAAAAGCGGAATTTCATTTGGCTGGAATTGGTGGTCCGTATCTATCTGTATGATGTAATTTCCGCTTGCTGCCAGTCCGCCTGCCCAAAAATCAGCTCCCTTGCCTCTTTTAAAAGGAAACCTGATAATCCGGTCAACCTTTAGTTTTTTGGCAATCTCGACAGTTTTATCTTTCGAGGCCGCATCAACAACAATGATTTCCACCGGAAAAAACTTTTTAAGTAACTTACAATCTTTAATCGTCCTGCCAATATTTTTTTCCTCGTTATAGGAAGTTAAAATTATACTAACTAATTTTTTGTTTTTCATTTTAACTGGTGGTTAGCTTATCCCATATAAAAAATATTGTCAATGAGATTTCTTTTACGGGCTTGATTTTTATTCACTAGTCTAGTAGGATCATTGCTATTCTATGGACCTAAACAAAATAGCAATTTTTGGTGTAGGCAGAGTCGGTCTTCCGCTGGCACTGGTTTTGGCAGACAAAGGCTTTCAGGTAACAGGTATTGATGTAGATCCCTACAGGATTAATCTTTTGAAACACAAAATAATGCCGTTTTTAGAAGAGGGAGCCCAGCCGCTACTTTCAAAACACAGCGGTAAAAATTTCCAAGTCTTTTCCCAGGAACATATTGATAGGGTAATAGCGGAAAACGGCGTAATCATTTTTACATTGGGTACCCCTATTGACGATACCTACAGCCCGAATTTTTCCGATATAGAAAAATTAATCCGCAGGATTTCGCCGGTTATTAAACCAGGTCATACGATAATTTTAAGGAGTACAGTTTCTCCCGGTGCCACTGAGCAGTTAGCCAGACAACTTGAGGAACAGACCAAATTGACAATGGGAGAAAATTTATTTTTGGCATATTGTCCCGAGAGAATAGCAGAAGGTAAATCCGTAGAGGAGCTTACCCAGATTCCGCAAATTATCGGTACCCTTGATGAAATAAGCGCAAAAAAGGCAGCTGAGATTTTTGAGAAAATTGCCCCGTCAATACTGCTTACAAATCCCAGATCCGCAGAACTAGCAAAACTATTTTGCAATATGTACAGGTATATAGATTTTGCAATTGGTAATGAATTTATGATGATCGCGGAAAGCTATGGCACAGATATTTATGAGGTTTTAAATTTGGTAAACAAAGATTACAAGAGAGGTAACCTAAAATCTCCTGGATTTACCGCAGGACCTTGTTTAGTAAAAGACGGTTTTTTCCTGATAGATAAAAGTCCGTATATGGAGTTGGTCACTGCTGCCTGGAGATTGAATGAAAATATTCCGGGTTATCTCTTATCTCGGGTCAAGGCGGAAATAAAAGATTTGCATAGAAAAAAAGTAGCCATTTTAGGACTGGCTTTTAAGAAAAATATCGATGATACCCGTTATTCCCTCTCTCCGAAACTGCAACGGTATTTTTTGGCAGAAGGAGCTCAAGTTTCTATCCACGATCCGTTAATTGATTCAGAGCCTTTGGAAAATACTTTAAAAGGAGCCGAAATTTTAATTATGGGTATTAATCACGATGAATTTCGTAAAATTACTTTTAACTATTTAGAAAATTCACTTGCGGAAGATTGTTTGATAGTTGATATCTGGAATATGTTTGGAACAGGCAAAATTGTTTTCTATCTTAAAGATATTTTAGTAGTCAAAGGAGCAAAGGTAAAAGGTAACGGAGAAATAAAGATATACGGCAAAAAACGTCTGCCGGATCGTAGATTGCCTCTTTCCCAAGCATGAAAAAAAAGAAAATATTGGTTACCGGCGGAGCCGGTTTTATTGGCAGTGAAGTGGTTAAACAACTTTTGAAAAAAGGTTACCAAGTCCGGGTGGCAGATGATTTATCAAAAAAGGAAGCGAAAATCCCCCAAGTTTGTGAGTTTTTTAAAGTTGACTTAACAAATAAGAAGAGTGCGCTTAAGACAATGGAGGGAGTGGATTTTTGTATCCACCTTGCTGCCAAAATCGGGGGAATCGGTTATTTTCATAAATACCCTGCCACAATTTTGTCAGAAAATAATAAAATGTATTCCGCTGTTTTTGAAGCGGCTGTTGCAAAAAAAATAAAAAGAATTATTTATCTTTCATCGTCAATGGTTTTTGAATCGACGGAACATTTTCCAAGTCATGAAAAAGATTTGGCTGTAATTCCTCCTCCGGTAAGCGCTTATGGTTTTTCCAAGCTGGTGGGTGAGTGGTATTGTTATGCTTTTAGAGATGAGTTTGGATTAAACTATACTATTATCAGGCCGTTTAATGCCTACGGCATCAATGAAGCTCCCGGTGAAGAGGTAGGTTATGCCCATGTGATTCCTGACTTAATAAAAAAGATTATTTCAGGGCAATATCCGCTTCAGCTTTTAGGTAATGGTAAGCAGACAAGGTGTTTTACTCATGTTTCAGATATTGCCAGAGGAATAATTATGGCGATGGAATCAAAAAATGCAGAGAATGAAGATTTTAATATTGGTTCAGAAAAGGAAATTCAAATGATAGATTTGGCAAAATTAATTTGGAAAAAATGCGGGATGATTAAACCATTTAAAGTGAGATACGTTACAGGATTTAAATATGATATCAAAAGAAGAGTGCCATCTTCAAAAAAGGCGGCGAGAATTTTAGGTTGGAAACCCAAGATAAACTTGTATAAAGAGCTGCCGATTATCATTGAATGGGTTAAGGATATATTGTAAAATGAATAAGATGAAATTCTTTTTGAAATTGTTTTTAGCTCTGATAATATTTTCTTTAGTACAAGCAGGATTAATTTATGCTCAGGAGTCAGTACAATTAGAATTGCCAAAAACCACGGTAAATCCCGGATCGTTTTATTATCCTTTTAAAAGATTGATAGAAAAAGGCAGGGAAAGAGTAATTTTTTCTCAAGAGGAAAAGATATCTTTTTATAAATCTCTGCTTAAAATCAGGCTCTCGGAATTAAATTATGTGATTAGTAAAAAATTCTTGTCAGAAATCCAGGGCAGCAGTGAAAGATTTGCTTATACTGCGGGAATTTTGGCTGAAGAAGTAAAAGTACAGGATAAGGTAGAGGAGAAGCAGTATCACATTAGGCAATTTGGGTTGTATAGTAAATTTTTGGATTCTCTAAGAGATCAATACCCAGCCAATTCCAGTTTTTGGATGTTAATTCAGCATGATATAAATACCTTAAGTATTTTATCAGAACAATTGAAATAATGCTTTCTGTCATAAGTAGTATATGCTAGTAAATCAAAAGGAAGTTTTCCAGCTAGAAGTTTGCAGGGCATGTGATAGCAGCAATCTTTTATTATTTCTTCAGCTTGGTCCTACCCCTGTCCCAAATGGTTTTTTAAAAGTCCATCGTCATAGAGCAGAGAAGTTTTATCCTTTGGATGTTTGTTTTTTTTTTTTTTTTGGGCTAGTGCAGCTTGCTCATGTGGTATCTCCAAAAGTGATGTTTAAAAATTATGTATATATCCCTTCTACATCGGAAACTATGAGAGCACATTTTGCTGCTTTGGCAAAAAAGGCTGTCAAAAAGTCCGGAGCACAGAAAGAAGATTTGGTGGTGGATATTGGCAGTAATGATGGGACCCTCCTTAAGGCATTTCAAACTTTGGGGGTAAGAACAATCGGTATTGACCCTGCTGAAAATCTGGCTAGGAAAGCCAACCAGGAAGGAATAAAAACAATATGTGATTTATTTACTCTGAAATTGGCTAAGCAGATTAAGAAAACAGAAGGGAAAGCTAAAATTATTACGGGAACAAATGTTGTCGCTCATGTGCATGATCTGCATAATTTTTTCGAAGGTATTAAAGTTTTACTATCTGAAGATGGATTGTTTATCTGCGAATTTCCGTATTTAGTTAATTTAATTGAAAAAATTGAGTTTGACACTATTTATCAGGAACATCTTTCTTACTTTTCGATTACCCCATTTGATAGGCTTCTAAAAAGGCATAATCTTTGTTTAACAGATATTCAAAGAATACCAGTTCATGGCGGTTCTGTAAGAGTGTTTGTGAGCAAAAAACCAATCAAGCAGGATAAAGAAATTAAACGATTGCTTGAGGTTGAAAAAAAGAAAGGGATATTAAATGCGGAGACTTATCTAAAATTCAGAAGAAAAGTAGACAAAGTGAGACATGAATTAGTTCAGCTGTTATGGGACTTACGCCTGAAAAAGAAAAAAATTGTGGGATATGGGGCATCCGCGAAAGGAAATATTATCTTAAATTACTGCAGGATTGGACCTGAAACGCTTGATTACATTGTTGACTCAATTCCCTATAAGCAGGGAAAATATACACCGGGGATGCATATCTTAATATATCCCGAGGAGAAACTCTTAGAAGACCAACCTGATTATACGCTGCTTCTGGCTTGGAATTTTGCCGATGAGATCATAAAAAAACAGAAAGAGTATAGCAAGAGGGGAGGGAAATTTATTCTGGTTCTCCCGAAGCTTACAGTTGTTTAGCCAAATCATCGATTATTTCTTCCCAAGTCATAAATTTTAATCCAAGCGCATCCTCTGTCTTTTTCACTTTCAGGCCACCATGTTGTGGGTATCTTAAAGGATTATTTTTGAGAAAGTGTTCAATAGTGGCTGGCTGGACAGCATTTTTTGCTCCACGCACCTTTTCGATTAAATAAGTAACTAGCTTAAAGGGGGTAAAAACGTTGCTGCTTGAGGTATGGAAAATGCCGGTCTGTCTTTTTTCAAGAAGAATTTGCAAAACCTTTGTAACTTCATTTATGTATGTGAGTGTTAAATATTGATCGGAAAACATCGGGTAAAGCTTATCTTCATCATAAAGCTTTAAGACTTGGCGCACATAATCTGTTTTTTGTTCGAAGACGGCTCTGACAGGATTGGAGATGCGCAAAATAGCGTAATTTTCCATATTATCAGCAACTACTTTTTCTGCCTCTCTTTTGGTCCAACCATACCATGATAAAAGATTCGGATTATTTGCAGGTGGATGGTTTTCGGGATAAGGGCCAGGATCTTCTTTGCTGCCCTGGAAAATTACGTCAGTAGAAATATGAATAAAATAGTTTTTCGGATTTACAGCGTGAACTAAATTATAAGTTCCATCAACATTAATAATCCAACAGGGAGCTTTTTTATTATCCCTTTGTTCTTCGGCTAGGGAAACATCAGTAAATGCTGCAAAATGTATGACAGCATCCGATTGATGTGAACCAAAGAACTCTCCTACAGATTTTTTATTTGTAATATCAAGTTCCTCTAAGGAAGGTGATAAGATATTCTCCTTCGGATTATAGTTTTGAGTAAAGTGAGATCCGACTAAACCATTAGCGCCGGTAACAAGTAATTTCATAAATTAAAAAGACTGATTTTAAATCCTGTTTTGGCTAGAATAAATAAAAGTAGGACCTTAAATGTACCTAAAGAGTATTTGATGCTATTTTTAAAACTTGCTCCTCTTTTTTTGCCTGAATAAGCTGTTTCCACCGGCACCTGGGTTATTTTAATATCACGATATACAGCTTGCGTTATCAGTTCAAAACTAAATAAATAACCATTAGAATTTAGAGAATAATTTATTTTTTCCAGCATTTTTTTTGTATACACTCTAAAGCCTTGATGAAAATCATCTAAATTAATTCCTAATATTAGTTTGTCTATATAATTTAGAAATCTGATGGGAATCCATTTCCAAACAAACATACCGCTTTTCAATGGGTTATTTGAAGTAGTGAATCTGTTGCCTAAAACAAACTCTGCGCCTGATTCAATCTGTTTTAAAGCTGTTGGTATGGCAGATGATTTATATTCTCCATCCGGATGAATATCAATGATGACGTCCGCTCCTTTCTCTAATGCCAAATTTAAAGCTCTTTTCATATTGCCTCCGTAACCTAAATTTACGCAGTTACTGTAAGAATGAATACCTAGTTTTTTTGCTAGTTCAAAAGTATTATCATGCGACGCGTCATCTACTAAAATAATATCATCTACTAGATGTTTGGGGAAATCTTTATAAAATTTCTCTAGAGATTTGTCTGCATTATAAGCTATAAATATAGCAACGATCTTTTTTGTTTTTCTCATCTGGTATATTATATAAGCTTCTATGGTGAACATAAAGGCTTTGCTAGTCCTTGGTCTAACTGCTGCCTTGATTATTTTTTTAGGCTATGATTTTTTGAAACCAGCTTTTGACATCGGCCTTACGCCAGAGGATCGGGAATTTATTTTAAGGTATAAATTACTTGGCCCAAATCCTTTAAGTAAAATATTTCAGGTTTGGTTAGAACGCGGCGCCTACACCACTGTACCCATATATTATATTGGAATAGTACAGAGTATCGCAGGTTTTAACTACCAATTAATCCAGTCTATAGGTATCTTGTTTAGAACGTTGACTATTTTATCTATATTTCCTTTAGTTGCGATTATTTTTCGAAATATTTGGTTGGCTACTTTTACAACCATCTTATTTGGTTTTAGCTATACGACAACAGGAGCTTTAGAAACAGGGGTTGAGCCAAGTGAATATTTAGGATTTTTGATGATGAATATTTTTTTAATTGCTTATTATTTTTTGAATAGCAAATATTTACTAAATTTTAAATGGTTAATATTAACGTCTTTTCTGCTATTTATTGCGATAATGACATCAATAATGAGAGTGTATCCAATTTTATTTTTGATCCCTTTGATTGAAATATTTCTGTCATTTCTAAATTACAAAAAATATAGCTTTAAATATCTTTTTTTAAAGCTATTGATTCTCTATTTGCCTTTTCTTTTTCTTATTTTTATATCATCTTTTGCGGGATCAGGTCATTTTTCGCTTCCAACAATAATAACAAAAGTTAGCCAGGGAAATTGGCATTTGTTATTAACCCCCCTGCAAGGCTTAGGTTTCATGATTCCTGTAGGAAAATATTATGCTTATTTGGGAATTTTAGATCTAAGTAGTTTTGCTAACTATTTGACGTTCTTATTAGGAGGACCTTTGTTTGTATTTGGTTTTCTTAGTATAATTATTTCTATAACTTATGCAAAAGAGAAACTGTCTTTCTTTTTTAGGATATTCTTTACAAATTTTGGACTTGAAATATTAATCTACTGGATAGTGCAACAAAGGTTATTTGTTTCTCATGAATTAAGATTAAATTTTGATACGCAGCGCCTCTATCCTGTTTTTTTTGGGTTATTTATCTTATCGCTTATGGTGAATTATTTAATCCTTTGGTTAAAAAGTGATAAGAAACTTAATCAACTTTTTGCCTTATGGGTGGGACCTTCTATTGCATTATTTTTTATAATCATGACTTATTTTTTTGCTGGTTTAGATCTTTCCTTTGGAGGAGCGCAAGATCATTATCTTTTAATACCAACTCTGGGGATCAGCCTATTTATGGGCGGATTATTGCTGATGCTGTATGAAAAATTATTAGCTTTGAGGCTAAAATTTGTTGGAATTTTGATGGTGATAATTATATTTGGTTTTCTTTACATTCTTAATAGAGAGATAACTCACAATTATTTCATAGCTGCAAATTTTAACGGCAGAGCAGCGGATGGTCAGCAGTTGTTGCAGGAGAAAATCAGAGAGAAATTTAAAAATTATGATTATACCAAACCGGTACTTGTCTATTTTGACACCTCGGATATACCGCAATATTATGGTCCATTTTATTCAGAAGGCTTACTTACTCCTTTTCCGATCCTGATGTATTCTCAAGGGGAGAAGGTGGTTAGCGGTTGCGTGAGTATTGTTTATGAGGACAGAAAGATGAATAAACTGAAAAAATTAATAAAAACAATTAACAGTCAGCAAGTGATAGCATATCAAACAGCTTGTGTTGAAAATAATAGAATAGTTGTTCAAGATGTCATCTATAAACCGGAGAATCTATACGCTTTGAAAATTAAAGATGGTGATTTTGTTGATATTAAAGACCAGATTTTGGAGGAACTGAATCTCAAATGAGAAAAGATCTAATCATAATTTTTGTCTTGATACCCCTTGTAAGTATTCTTCAATATTACTTACTTAGTAATTCGTTAACTTTGGGTTTTAAGCCTGATGATTGGATTCTTTATTTTACTTACAAAGCCCTTGGTTCAAATCCTTTATCAAACTTACCAGCTGTTTGGGCAGAACGAGGGCTCTATACCACCTACCAAGTTTATTATATGGGTTTACTCGATAGTTTGTTTAGCTTAAATTATTTCGCGTTCCATCTGAGCAATCTCATTTTAAAGATTGTAGCAACTTTAGGTTTGTATCCTCTAATTTTAATAATTTTTAAAAAAAGATTATTGGCAGTTTTAACTGTTATCCTGTTTTCTATCAGTCCTTCAGCAGTAGGCCCCCTGGAATTTGTAGTCAAAGGCAGTGATTATCTGGCCATAATCTTTATGGAGGGGTTTTTGTTGATATATTATTTGCTGATTAGTGGTAAGCTTTCTGGCTGGAAATATTACTTTCTATTATTTATTTTTTTTATTTTCTCATTTTCCTCCTCACCTATTAGAATGTTTCCTCTTCTTGTGATACCGTTACTTATTGAGAGCTTTTTAATATTGAAAAATCTTTCTAGAAATACGATTAAACATTCACTCAAGAGACTTTTGGTTCTTTACTTTCCTTTTATTGCTGCTTTTATTTTTTTGAGTAATGTTTCCTTAATAGGTGATGCATATGCTCCTGCAAGAATACTTAAAAAAGTTTTAGAGGGAAACTTGTATTTGATTCTGGCGCCATTTTCCGGCATAGGCTACTTATTTATTACCAATGATTACGTGGGGAAAATATTCGGTTTAATTTCAACCGATAACTTCAGAGATTATCTGACTTTCATATTGGGTGGGCCAACAGTTATTTTGGGATTAATAACAATTTTGGTAAGTTGGTCGCTAATTGCAAAAGGCAAGCTTATTTTTATTATCCTTACTTCCATATTAAATTTTCTGGTACAAATACTATTTTTTTTCATTTCTACTTACCACTTTAGATTTTCTTCCTTAAATGTAAACTACGATTTTACTAATCTCTATTCGGTTATATTTGGAGGTTATATATTGACAGTAGGAGTCATGGCGTTTCTTTTCTCGCTCAAACACGAGGGTAGTCAAAATAAGCTTTTGGCGTCATTTTGGGTGGGTTCTGCTTTTTTGTTTATTTTTACCTTCTTTACTTGGGCTTTCGCGCCTTTGGGAACAGGATTTAACAGTACCAGTTACTACTTGGTGGTTGCCTCTATAGGATCTTCCCTGATGACAGCGACTCTTTTAGTAGCAGTTTATAATAAAATAAAGTATAGCCGAATAAGATCACTGGTTAATCTTGTTTCCTTAATTCTGATCCTGATCCTGATCCTGATTTTTGTAACGGGTAGTAAGGAGATTCGTTTAAGATACTCTTCCCTAAATAGGGATGGGCGTGGCGCCTGGGGACAGATTATATTGCAGAAAGAAGCAAGAAGAGTATTAACAAAGTATAAAGAAGGTGATTCTGCACTATTTTATTTTGACACTTCCGGTATTGTAGGTTATGGGCCATTCTATTCCGAGGGTTTTTTGGTAAGTTTTCCACTATTTATGCTTTTTCAACGAGGTAAAGTAATTGATGGTTGTATCGGAATAATTTATGAAGATAATAAGATGTTGGTATTGAAAAACTCATTCCAGGTTCAAAATGGAATTAAAGGATTCTATTATCAAACCTTGTGTGTCAAGAACGGAAAGATGGGTGTTGTAAATTTATTTTTCACACCCGATAATTTTTATGCATTGAAAATTAAGGACAAAAAATTGATTGATATTAAAGAAATTGTTTTGGATAAGCTAAATATTGACTAACTAAATGAATAAAAGGATAAAAGTTGCAGTTATTATACCGGCATATAATTCAGAAAATACCCTGGGATGGGTTTATAGAAATATACCTAAAAAGGGTATTGATGGGGTTATCATAGTTGATGATGGTTTTAAAGATAACACGGTTGGATTAATGAAAAGCCTGTTAATATTTTTGGCAATTTTATTTTCTGCCGGTTATAATAATTTCTAAGACTGCGTCGGTTTCTGCCTGCTGTCCTTTTACCAAAAGCAACACCGCCGTATCTTACCTTTGTTTTTCCCGGGATAAATGTATTATTAGTTTTCACTGCCAGATATTTTAGTTCTGATTTTACTCAAAACATATATAGAGCGCAATAGTGTGATCGATTGGGGAATTAAGGTTTAATTTCTGATCTGATCTCTTCCAGTTTGTTTCTTGCTACATCAGTAATATTTACTAAATTATCTTTTCCCTGCAAATGAAAAGCATAAATCCGCTCAATAGGTACGGGTTTTACCGGATATCCATAAGCAGGCATGGATTTACCATCGATTGCCGCTGAAGCAACTTGCCTAAAATCCTCCATCGGGACAGGAAACCCGCCGTCTTCCTCCCTTAAATTATAAAGTATGGCAGTGTGAGGTGGAAAGCCAAAAGTAATAGTGTCGTGTAAGGTTCCTCCGTTAGTCCCGTCTCCTTCAAAATAAAAAATAATAGGTTCTTTGCTCTTGCCGATTTCAGGGATACGGGGAATGGCAGACCAGATTTTTTTACTTATGTCCGCGCCGTGGCTACTTAATAAATTATTAATATAAATTCTTGTTGCTATGACCTGAATAATCAATATTATAGAAAATGATACAAATAAGGATATCTGATTTTTTCTTTCCTTTCCCAGGCTAATTATTGTGGCCAAAAGTATAGTAATGCCTACTGCCGATACAATTAAATACCGGTAAGTAGTGGGGAATATTGAATTCGGGACCCACCACCAGGCGAAAAAGAAGGAAAGTATTGACCAGGAAAGTCCCAAAAAAAGAGCTGTTGAAGTATTTTCCCTGTCAAAAAACTTTATCATTAGAAAGGCTGTCAAGATTGCGCCAAAACCACCAATCAAAAGCAAGAGAATATACCGGCTATCATTAAACGTAAGCAGATTAGTTTGATGTATTAATATAATTAATACAATCCAGCAAACTGCGCCTATGATAATTCTTTTTATGAATTTGACTTTAGCAACGGGCAGGTCTTTTACCACCAGGGCGGTTATTGCAGCAAATCCAAAAAATGAAGGCAATAATGCCGACCATAATAATTGTTTTTTGGAAAGAATCTGGAAAGATGACAAAATAAAATCCGGTATGATCATGCTGCCAAACATAACCAGGGGATAGAAAATGAAATCGAATCTGCCCGCTTGCAGCATTTCAGACATCGCTTTAATTCCCAAACCCATCCGTTGGGTCACTTCTTCGGCAGGGCCCTGTGAATGACCTGTGTAGCGGATGACCAGGAATATCCCTATAATAAGCGCCAACCGCACTCCGACTTTTTTAAGTGTTCTAATGTTTCTTTCCTGGATTATCCAGAAGGTTTCAATCAAGAAAATAAACGGCAAAGAACCGTGCATTCTGATGGGAGTTGTAATATAAGCAAGATAATAAAGTGAACCGGCTGTTATCAAAATTAATATATTTTTGTCCTCCCTTGCCCTAAGAAAGAAAAAGAGGAACAGATTAAATAAAGCAATGGTGATATAAGATGGCATATTAAAGACCCAATTAGTGGCATCAAATCCCACGACGGTAATGGAGAAAAAAATGACGGCAAACAAAGAAGCAATCCTACTTTTTGTCAGATACAAGACCAAAGGATAAAAAGAGAAAGCGGCAAGAATTCTTAATAAATAAGAAAGCAAATAATACCAGGACGATTCAAATCCAAATATTTTCTGCACCAGTCCCATTAAAATATCCTGCGCACCGTATGGCGTGAGATAGTATGTTACAAGGTTCCATTGACCAGGAGATTTTGGTCCCAGATGCTGAAAATATCTGAAAAAGGCCAGCCAGTCATCTCCAAACAGCCCGAGCGAAAAAGTTTGATACAGGGTGAATAAACTAACCAAAATGACAGTAATGAAGAAAAAAAGCATGATTAGATAATACTTTAGATTTAAGGGTTAGACAAGAGCTCCCGCAGTTTTTGCCTGGCAGCATCAGTGATATTTACTAAGTTATCTTTCCCAATAAGTTGGAAGGCATATATTCTTTCGATACCGATTGGTTTATCTTTACCAATGGATTTTCCGTCTGTAACTGCCGATAAAACCTCTTTCCAGTCGCTCATTGGTTGCGGAATCTTTTCTTCCCCGGGGATTTTATAGAGAATGGCCATATGGGGAGGGAAACCGAATGTGACTGAATCGCGCAAAATCGTTTCATTTGTGCCGTCACCCTGAAAATAAAAAATCATTGGTTCTGAATTTTTGCCAACTTCCGGAATATTTGGCATCTGGGACCAGATTTTATTTACTGTTTCTTTGTTGCGGGTTATATATTCTCCCGCCAGGAAATTTTTTGTAATTAGGGCATGACTGATTTGCAAAATTCCCGCAACAAATAAAAAGATGAGTATACTTTTTTGATTTTTGCCAAGACTGATGATTTTTGCAAGTAGCAGCGAGATGCCGACAGCGGAGATTATCAAATAACGATGAGTTGTTGGGAATATGGCCGAGGTGTTTGTTTGCCACCAGGGGTAAAGATTTGAAATTATTGTCCAGCCCAAAGCGATAATCAAACCAGCCTTAATCAGGTAATCTGTTTTAAGGTATAAAAACAGGTTAAAAACCAGGATTATTGAGTAACCGCCTACCAGCAGAGAAGATGCATTGTTGGCATTGGCGAGAACTTCAGGATTTAATTTAAGAGCGGTTAAGACTATAATCGACCAGATTGTCCCCACAAAGGTTCCGGTCCGGAGAAATTTGAAATTTAGATTGCCGATATGATGTTTTAAAATAATTAAGAGGATGAGATAAACGAGAAAAAAGGGTAAGAAAATATTAAAAAGATATTGACTCAAACTGACTATGCGTAAACCTTGTGGCAGGAAAAAATCCGGTATGACGATATTGCCTAATGTAGCCACAGGATAAAGTAAAAAATCGAAATTACCCTGGGAAAGGAGTTGAAACTTGTATTTTAGGCCGATTACAAAACCGACGGTAGGGCTTCCACTGATAGTTTCTTTAAAACCGAGCAGGTAAATTACAAAATAAATAACAAAAAAACCCAAAATTTTTAAGCCTGATTCGGTAAAGTTCAGTTTTTTCTTAACAGCCATCAGTATTTCTAAAAAAATCAGAAAAGGAATAAGGCCATGAGCCCTGATAGGTGTTGCTAAAAAAGTTAAACCAAAGAAAAAATAAATTAGCAAAAGGGTTTTAATATTGCTGTTTTGATAATACTTTAAGGAAAAAAACAGCAGGAAACTGAAAAAGGTAATTGCAAGGTAGGATGGCATGTTAAACACCCAGCTGCTGGCGCCCAGTCCTACCGGGGAGAATAAGAAGAAGAAAACAGCAAACCAAGAAGTAAGTTTTTGTTTAGTTAAAAGAAAAGCCGGGAAGTAGAGGGAGAAAGCAGCGATTACTCTTAGGGTATAAGAAAGGAGAAAGTAAATATTAGATTCGCTCCCAAAAGATTTATAGAGGAAAGCCATTATAGCGTCTTGGGAACCATAAGCATTAAGGAGGTATTTAAAATTATTAAAATATTCTGTTGAGTAAAGCCCCAGATGCTTTGGTTCGTCTAAATAATAGGAGTATCTAAATATGGCCA
>CAZWTE010000002.1:0-33148 GCA_964637465.1 uncultured Gammaproteobacteria bacterium
TGCCGGCCGGAGTATACGGTATTGTGGAAAGTGTTGATCAGGCTAGGGGACAGGTAGTTATTAAGACTCAAGTCAGCCGCATTCATGGGGTATTGGGTTCCGGCAGATCGCGTGATGGTATATTACATATATTAGGTGAAAAGGATGAGTTAATTTCTAAAGATTTAATCCAGATGAAATATGACGGGCATATCTTAGTGGGCGGTTTATTTTTTAAGGAGGCAATTTCTTCATCCATTTCAACAGGAGTAAGCGGTATTATTGCCGGAGGGATTAATGCCGCAGATTACAGGGGGATGGCAAGCGGCCGTTTAATTTTTCCTAAAAAACTGGATAATGATATCGGTATATCAGTGGTAGTTTGCGAAGGTTTTGGTTCAATTCCCATTGGTTCTGATATTTTTGAAATATTATCAGAATATGAAGGGAAATTTGTCTTTATTGACGGAAATAAAGCTTTAATGAGCCTGCCTTCATTTTCGTCATCAAGTCTAATTAAAGTGAAAAATACCCGGTTACCAAAACTGGCAGCCTCAAATTTAGCGCAGACTTCAGAGGGCACTAAAACAATTGCAGAGTTAAAGGCTGGAGCGAGGGTCAGGATCGTGGGGAATTCTTATCTGGGAGAACAAGGTAAACTTTTGGCAATTGATGATTGCCCGACACTGCTTCCTTCCAAAATTAAGACTTGTTTGGCTACGGTAGAGACTGCCAGAAGAAAGATTCAGGTACCGGTTGCTAATCTTGAAATGATGATATAATCTAGGCTTGCCATGAAAGATTTTCTCCCAAGCATTAATGCCAGGATTGTTTTAATCATTATTTTATCCTTTTTGTTGGGTTGGCAATTAGGCCACCGTGATGTACAAGTTAAGCTATCGGCATACCGGCCAACAGTTTCCATTACAGATAAAGAACCGCCTAAGAAGGTTAATGTTGACTTTAAATTGTTTTGGAATACCTGGGATTTGTTGTCCCGTTCGTATCTTGATAAGAAAAACATTGATTCCTCCAGGTTGTTTTATGGCGCTATCTCCGGCATGGTTGCGGCGCTGGAAGACCCTTATACGTTTTTCCTGCCGCCTGAGCAACAAAAATTCTCTAAAGAAGAATTAAACGGCAGCTTTGAAGGGGTCGGTATACAACTTGGTTTTAACAAGGACAAAAGGTTGGTGGTAGTTGCGCCTTTAGGTGGTACACCGGCCCAAAAAGCCGGCATTATGCCTCAGGATACGATTGTCAAAATTGGTGATAAGGATACTACTAACATGACACTGCCTGAGGCAGTGAATATGATAAGGGGTAAAAAAGGCACCACAGTTGGTTTAACCATCTTTAGGGAAGGAGACACTGATACCAGGTTATTTGAATTAACCCGGGATGATATTATTGTCAGAAGCGTGGAGGTAAATTACAAAAACACCGCATCCGGCAAAAAAGTGGCAATAATTAAATTATCGCGGTTTGGGGAAAGGACAGAAGATGAATGGAATGATGCTGTGACAGATCTGCTCTCGGCTAATGTCCAGGAAGTTGTTTTAGATGTCCGCAACAACCCGGGCGGATTTTTAACCGGGGCAGTATTTATTGCTTCGGAATTTTTGGACGGGGGAGATGTGGTTTTGCAGGAGAATAGCGAAGGGGAAAGGGTGTCTTTTGAAGTTACCAGAACCGGGAAATTGATCCAAATGCCAATGGTAGTTTTAATTAATAAAGGGTCGGCATCAGCTTCTGAAATTGTGGCGGGAGCGTTGCAGGATAGAAAGCGGGCAAGGCTAGTGGGAGAACAATCATTTGGTAAAGGCACTATTCAGGAAGCCCAAGATTTAGAAGGCGGAACAGGTATCCATATTACTGTGGCTAAGTGGTTGACGCCGGAAGGAAAGTGGGTTAACAGTACCCAAGGTCTGGATCCGGATGTTAAAATAGAAAATGATAAAGAAGACCAAAGTAAGGATCCGCAACTGGAGAAGGCTTTGGAATTATTAGAGTGATGGATTTTTCAAAACTGCCAAAACTTAATATTACCGCGATTATTGCAGCAATGAGTTTAGGGGTGGTTGCAGCCCTGTTGGTATACCAAGCCCAAGCCAGGGGTTTGATTCCGGTGTTAGGCAATCTGCCAAAATTAGAAACTAAGGAAACCCGGACTATTGTATCTGAGGAAAATGCGGTAGTTGCAGCAACGGAAAAAACTTCTGCTTCTGTGGTGGCGATTGGCGCCACTACCCGGATTTTTAATCCCTTTAACCCTTTTTCCGCCCCCAGAAGCCAAAATGCCACTATCGGGACCGGTTTTGTGGTTTCAGAAAAAGGCATTATTGTTACAAATAAGCATGTGGTAGATGATCCTGATATTAAATATAATGTTGTTACCAAAGATGAGAAAAAATATGAAGTCCGGAGAATTTATCGGGATCCGGTATTAGATTTAGCGGTTGTGCAAATTGACGCAAACGATTTAAAAGCGTTGGAATTAGGTGATTCTTCAAAACTAAAGCCCGGTAACACTGTCATTGCGATTGGAAATGCTTTGGGTAGATTTACTAATACCGTAACAACCGGTGTGGTTTCGGGACTTGGCAGGAGGGTAGTAGCGGGTGATCCTTTTTCCGGTTCTGCCGAAAGCCTTGATGATCTAATCCAAACAGATGCGGCAATTAACCCGGGTAACTCCGGAGGTCCTCTTTTAAACTCTGCCGGACAAGTAATTGGGGTGAATGTGGCTACCACAGAAGGGGCGCAAAATATCGGTTTTGCTATACCTATTAATTCGGTTAAAAAGATTGTGAATGAATTTATAGAAAAAGGTTCTGTTTCCCGGCCTTTTTTGGGAATAAGTTACAAATTTATTTCTAAAGATGTGGCTATTATGTATGAAGTTCCGCCCGGGGCCTATGTTCAGGAAGTGATGCCGAATTCATCAGCCGGTAAAGCCGGAATTGAAGAGGGAGATATGATTACTAAAGTGGACGGGCAGGCGGTTGATTCCGAAACCAAAATCTCTCAAGCGATCGGGAATAAAAGACTAGGCGAAAGCTTGAATTTAACTGTTTGGAAAGATAGTAAGGAAAGATTAGTGACAGCTACTTTACAAGAATTGCCGAATCAGTAATATTCTTTGAAGGTGGGCTAAATCTTTTGTAACTTCCACTTCAGTTTTTGGGAAATATTTTTGGGCTTCTAGGGCGGCCAGTTCTCCGTGAGTATAATCAATTTCTCCGATGATGAGTTTAGGCTGCCAGCAGTTGTCTTTTATTTGTTGGAATAATTTCCGGTAAAGTTCAAAGCCGTCTTCTCCACCGTCCAAAGCAACATGCGGCTCAAAGTCTTTGACAGACGGATCAAGATAGGGGATCCGGGCAGAGGGAATATAAGGTAGATTAGTGACTACTATAGCGTTTTTTGACGATCGTTCAAATTTACTAAAGTCAACATTCTCTAAGAGGTTGCTTCGTAGAAAGGTAATTTTATTACTTACCCCATGTAATTTGGCATTTTGTTGGGCAATTTTAAGGGCTTTTAGGGAAATATCAGTGGCAATGATATTTACAGTAGGGTTATTTTTTACTATAGAAATAGCAATATTGCCTGTTCCTGTTCCGACATCCAGGATTAGAGTATTCTCCTCGATGTTTTTTAAGACCATATCTACCAGAAGTTCAGTTTCTTGACGAGGAATTAAAACATCAGGGGTAACCCGGAATTTGAGTTTGTAGAATTCAACCCAGCCTTTAATGTACTGAGAGGGCTTGGATGATGTCATCTAAATCTCCTTCTAAAATCCGGTCCAGATTATGCCAGGATTTATTAATCCGGTGGTCGGTGACCCGGTTTTGAGGAAAGTTATAAGTCCTGATTTTCTCCGACCTTTCTCCTGTTCCTACTTGAGTAGATCTTTGTTTTTCAATATTGCCCACATTCTTTTGTTGTTCCAGTTCCCATAATTTAGATCGGAGCAAGGTCATGGCGTTTTCCCGGTTTTGCAGTTGCGACCTTTCTGTTTGGCAGGTAACCACAATGCCGGTAGGGATATGTTTTAACCTGACGGCAGTAGACACCTTGTTAACATTTTGTCCTCCTGCCCCACCGGATCTAAAGGCTTCAAACTCAATATCTCCCTGGCTGATGGTGATTTGAGCTGCTGTTACTTGCGGTAAAACAGCTACAGTGGCGGTTGAAGTATGGATTCTGCCGGAAGATTCTGTTTCGGGTACTCTTTGTACCCGGTGGACACCAGATTCATATTTTAGGTTATTGTAGGCCTCTTTACCGGTAATTTTGAGTACAATTTCTTTGATTTGTCCCAGTTTGCCTTCTGATCTGTCCAATTCTTCAATCTTCCAGCCCTTAGTTTGAGCAAATCTGGTATACATCCGGAGTAAGTCACCGGCAAACAGCCCTGCCTCATCGCCGCCGGCAGCAGACCTGACTTCCAGAATGGCCACGTTAGGATTAACAGAGGGTCCAGAGGATACAGAGGTGTCCTGACTATAATCTATAGATAAAGCCGCTTTTTGCTTTTCCAAATCAGCAATTTCTTCCCTGGCTAGCTGCGCCATTTCCGGATCTTCAAGCAAAGGCTTGATCTCTTCAATCCTTTTGTTTATTTGATCAACTTGTTCTTTTAGGTAATCATTGTTCATATGTTAAGTATAAAGTAAAAAGGTAAAAGTAATTGGAATTTATCTAGGAAGGGATTTGTTTGCGGGCTTGCAGGAGTAAATCTTTAAGGGATGGCCGTTCTTTCTTTTTTTCTTCCACCTTGGATTTTCTGGTTTCCAGGATTTTCTTTCTTTCCGCCTGCTTAACTTTGGAGGTTTCGGCCTTTTTGATAAACCTGTCCACCTGACCTAAGGTATCAATAAACTTTTGCTGTCCGGTAAAAAGGGGGTGGCACTGGCTGCAAATATCCACGCGGATAGCCGGCAGGGTTGAACCTGTCGTAAATTTTGCTCCGCAAGCGCAAATGACTTGGGCTTCCGGATACCAGACTGGATGAATGTTTACTTTCATAATCCATGTAGTATACAAAAAAATATCTCAAAACTCAAATCGCAAAACTCAAAACTACAACTCAAATTTCTTTGACATTACATTCTATGTGCCTTGTGGTGTGTATGGTGAGCTTCTTTGGCTAAAGTTCCCAGGTATGCTCCGGCTGCAATCAGCGCAGCTCCTACCAGAAAAGAAGCCGATACTCTTTCACTTAAAATTAACACAGCCAGGATTGTAGCCATAAACGGCTCAATATATTGGAAGAGGTTTGCTACTGCCACGGAGGTTTTAGAAAGTCCCCATTCAAACAGGAAATAAGCCGATATAGAAGAAAGCAGGGTCATAAATATTAGCCCCAAAATACCCAGGATCGTGATTTGATTTATCCAATTGGGGTTCTGGATATATTCAAAGCTGGCCGGGATAAAAAATGTAATGGTACCGATTAAAAAAGCTATTGCTGTTATAACTAAAGAAGAATACTTATTTAAGATTTTTTTAGAAACAGTTGCTCCTAAGACCCAAAAAACTGAAGCTAGAATTATTAGAATATTGCCTGCCAGCATTTGCGGGGAAGTTGTACCTGTGATCATTTGAGGCAAACCTACAATCACCAAAGCCCCTAAAAAACCTAAAGCTATGCCGAAGAGATTAATTAGATAAACCTTTTCTTTTAAAAACCACCAGCCTAAAAGTACTGACATCATCGGTATTAGTAGGGTTAAAAATGAGGCATTAATGGCAGTAGTCCTTTTGATTCCTTCAAAGAAAAAAGTGATGTTTAAAGTAATCATGAAAATTCCAATGGTGATTAATTTCGGAAGGTCCTTTTTGTCAATCTTTATCTTTTTTGTTTCTGCAATAAAAAATGGAGCCAGCAGAAGAGAAGCAAAAGCAAAACGGAGAAGGGCTAAGCTCATAGGGGGAAATTCTTCTAAGGTAACTTTAGCCACTACAAAATTGGCACCCCAGATTAAGTGGGCGGCGATTAAGGCCATATAGGGAATAGGTTTTTTAAGAATTTGGGATGACATCCTTAAGCTTATGATGTCAGTTTTTGGATGGCGTCGTCAAGTGTAAGGGTTTCCTGGGTTTTGTTTTGAAGATTCTTTAAGGTGGCCTGGTTTTGCTGGCTCTCGTTTGGCCCAATAATTACCACAAAAGGAATGCCTTTTTGATCGGCATATTTTAATTGTTTTTCCAGTTTAGAATTCGGGTCCAGCCAGAGTTCAGTGTTGATATCGCTGGAACGGAGTTGAGAGCTGATTTTCAAGGATTTTTGTTTCAACTCCTTGGAAAATACCGTCACTAAAACTTTGGAAGAGGTTTCAAATCTTGGTAATAATTTCAGTTCTTCTAAAGCCTCTAATGTTCTGTCAAAACCAATACCGATTCCGGTTCCGGGAATATCTCTTCCCGAAATTTTCTTGACAAGTCCATCGTATCTTTCGCCGCCGCCAACCGATCCGCCGGAATAGCCAGGTATTACTATTTCCCATATCGGTCCTTCAGAATATGAAAATGATCTGGCTAGGGTCGGTTCAAACTGATACCAGTCTTGAGTAAATCCTGATTGCTCCAGATAATTAAAAATTGTTTTTATTGAGTCATTAGGTTCTAAATTTTTAATATACTCAAGATATTTTTTACCTTCATCAATAGCTATTCCTTTCGCTTGCATTTCATTTATGACTGCTTCCTCACCAATCTTTTTAAGCTTATCAATAGAGGCAATTGCAGGATAAGGAATGCTGATAAGCAGATCCCGGCTATTTATTAAAGCTATTACTTCTTTAAAGCCTAAACTTCGGTAGAGATCGAGAGTTACCGCTATAATTTCTGCATCAGCTAGGGGAGAGGCAACCCCAAAAATATCAATATCACTTTGTAAGAACTCTCTGAATCTGCCCTTTTGTGGTTTTTCAGCCCGGAATGCCGGTTGAATCTGATACCTTCTAAATGGGAAGATGATTTGACCGAAATACTCACCAATCACGCGACACGTCGGGACTGTTTGATCATAACGCAGCGCAACATCCCTGTCACCGGCATCCTTAAACTTATAGAACAGTTTTTCGTCTTCTCCTATTTGTCCGGCAAAAAGCTCAAGAGGCTCTAAGGTAGGAGTTTCAAGTGGTTCGTATCCCCATTTTTCAAAGACTTTAACCATTTGCTTTTTTAACCAGTCTCTCTTCCTGACCTCTTCAGGCAAGAAATCCCTAAATCCTTTTAATGTCTGTACTTTGATGTTAGTCATTTTTTCCTTTACTCAAATGCTGTCTTTTACTTAACTCTTTTAAGATATCAGAAGGCGTGATATTAAACAAGCTTAACATGACCAGCAAGTGAAAGATTAAATCTGCCACTTCTGAAATAATTCTTTCTCTGCTTTCATTTTTGGCAGCAATAATTACCTCTACAGCTTCTTCACCTACTTTTTGGACAATAGTATCCGGGCCCTCCTTAAAAAGAGAAGCTACGTAAGAGTCTTCCGGCATTTTCTTTTTCCGGTTCTCAATAATTGCATAGAGTTGTTTTAATGTCATACAACCTCCTTGAAACAGGTTCTGCTGCCGGTGTGGCAAACATTTTTTCCCGTTAGTTCAACTTTGATTAACAGCGTATCAGCATCACAATCAGTAAATATTTTTTTTACCCTCAGCTTATTACCTGATGTTTCACCCTTTAACCAAAGCTTTTTTCTGCTTCTGCTCCAAAAATAAACCCATTTAGAGACTTTGGTTTTTTCCAAGGCTTTTTTGTTCATATAGCCTAACATCAGAATCTCGCCGCTTTTATAGTCCTGAATAATAACCGGAGTAAGTTTCATATCTCGCTCCTGATGGAGATTTTTTTACCCCTTAAATAATCTTTCAAATCTTTAATGGTTAATTCTCCAAAGTGAAATAGGGAAGCAGCAAGTGCCGCATCGGCGAGGCCTCTATTAAAGATTTCCACAAAATCCTCCAGCCTGCCGGCTCCGCCTGAGGCAATTATTGGCACAGTAACAACCCCAGATACTCGTTTTGTCAGTTCCACATTAAATCCCTGTTTTGTGCCGTCAGTATCAATACTGGTTAACAATATTTCCCCGGCGCCTAATTTAACAGCCTTTTTGGCCCACTCAACCGCTGATACGCCAGTATCGGTCATGCCTCCGTTAATAAAGACATTCCATCTGTTTTTGCTGACCTGTTTGGCATCAAGCGATAACACTACGCACTGGCTGCCGAATTCTTTGGCGCAATCCGAAATCAGCGAAGGATTTTTAAATGCCCCGGTATTAACCGATACTTTATCAGCGCCGGCCCGGAGTATCATTCGCATATCCTCAACGGTTCTGATGCCTCCGCCAACCGAGAAGGGGATAGTTACCACTTCAGCTGTTCTTCTAACCACATCCAGTAAAATATCCCGGTTTTCCACTGTGGCTGTAATATCCAAAAATACCAGCTCATCAGCGCCTTCGTCACTGTACTTTTTAGCAAGCTGTACAGGATCTCCGGCATCCCGGAAATTAACAAACTGTATTCCTTTAACTACTTTGCCTTGAGTCATATCCAGACAAGGAACAATTCTTTTAGCCAACATAATTTTTTCCTCCCATAAAATTTTTCAGCAGCTGAAAACCTATTTTGCCGCTTTTTTCCGGGTGGAATTGCACCCCGATAACATTATCTTTGGCCACAACGCTGGTAAATGTTTCCCCGTAATCAGTCAACCCGGCAATAATACTTTTATCTTCTGGCATGCAATAATAACTATTAACAAAATAGAAAAAGCTATTATCAGGAATACCCTGAAAAACTTTGAATTTTGAACTTTGCCGCCTTTGGCGAGCCTCGCCTCTGGCGGGAATTTTGAACTTTACTTCGTTCCAGCCAATTTGCGGAATCTTCCGCATTTTTCTAAACCGTCTCACCTTTCCTTTAAAAATGCCAAGGCAATTGACATTACCTTCTTCGCTTCCTTCAAACAAAAGCTGCATTCCTAAACAAATCCCCAGGAATGGTTTGCCTTTGTTAATTTCATCAACAATGATTTGGTCCAGCCCTTTGGCTTGTAAGTTTTTCATACCCTGGCCGGCTGCGCCGACACCTGGCAGGATCAATGCCGCAGCTTTTTTAATCACAGCAGGCTTACCGGAAATTTGACTTTCCGCTCCCAGTTTATCCAAAGCGTTTTTAACGCTGGCTAAATTTCCTACTCCATAGTCAATTATTACTATCATAGTTTTCCTTTCGTTGAAGGAATTTGATTGGCAATTTTCCGGTTTCTTTGACAAGCCATATTAATGGCCCGGGCCGTTGCTTTAAAAATTGCCTCAATTTTGTGATGCTCATTTTCCCCGTACTCCACCTTAATAAATAGATTTACCCTGGCATTTTGGGCAAAAGAGTCCCAAAAGTGTTTAACTAACTCTGTCGGTAAATCTCCGACTTTTTCTTTGTTTATTGGACACTCGAATCTAAAAGAGTACCTGCCGGCAAAATCTATCGCCACCGTGGCAATTGCTTCATCCATAGGCAGGATAAAAAAGCCATAGCGGTTAATACCCTTCTTTTCTCCCAGGGCTTTTGCAAAGGTTTCCCCTAAAACAATTGCGACATCCTCAACTGTGTGATGCTCGTCAACCCAAGTATCACCTATGGCTTTAATGTCCAAATCAAATAGTCCTTGTTTGCTAAATAAATCCAACATGTGGTTTAAAAAACCAATCGGTGTATCTATTTTTCTTTGGCCGGTGCCATCAATATTCAGAGCAATTTTGATATTGGTCTCGCTGGTTTTTCTTTGAACTATTGCCTGGCGTTTCATTTTTTTACTCCCTGAGTTAGCGCCTGGTAAAAGTTACCGTTAGTTTGCATCGGGATAAACTTAATGCCGATATTTTCGGCAAAAAGTTTGTCAGTATTCCTGTCCCCACACATAAAAGAGTTGTTTTTATCTATTAGGTTTTCTCTTAAGAATTTTTTCAGCAAACCGGTTTTAGGTTTTCGGCAGCCGCAGTTTTTTTCCGGCAGGTGAGGGCAAACATAAATTCTGGTAAATTTAATGTTGTTTTGTTTAAAAATAGCGAGCATTTTATCCTGGGGCGCTTGAAAACTGGTTTTGGGAAATGAGGCAGTGCCAATGCCATTTTGATTGGTGACCATGATTAGTTCGTATCCGCTCCTAATCAGTTTTTGCAGGCCGGCAATAACACCATCTAAGATTTTTAATTTCTTGATATTGTCAATTTGGAAGGTATCCTGTGGTTCAAAAATTAAGGTACCGTCCCTGTCCAGAAATGCGTATTTTTTTAACATTATTTTTTTATAAATCCTGATAAACTCCTTCATTTGGTTAACGGTTCCAATACTAACGCGCAGCATATCTTTATGAGGCCGTACTGAAATGCCGGTATCTTTTAAGCTCTTAATTATATTTTTTTGATCCGGTTCAAAAAGTAAAAAATTACCTGAGGACGGGTAAAAAATTATTTTTTCTTTGGCAAAAAATTCTTCAACCAGCGGTTTTGCCTTATTCATAACTTCATCTACATACATTTGCATATTTTTCCGGTCATCTAGCGCAGCAGATGCAGCTGTATATGCAAACATACTTACAGCATATGGGCCTCGGACTTTTAATAACTCACTGATATATTTTTCTGAAGCAATGATATAGCCTATCCGGAGCGACGAGAGGCCGAATGCTTTTGATAAAGTACGGACAATAATAATGTTGGGGTATTTTTTGATCAGAGGGATGGCGGTAACTTTGGAAAATTCAAAATATGCTTCATCTGCCAGGATGATGGCGTTTGGAGCTTTCTTGGCGATTGCTTCGATATCCGTAATGGGCACTAACGTTCCTGTTGGATTGTTGGGATTACAAATAACAATTAGCTTGACTGATTTATTAATCATGCCCAGTAACCGCTTTAAAGAAAATGATAAATCTGATTTTGCATATAAAGGGCGAAGTATTTTATTTCCAGCTATTTTAGCGCATTGATAAAACATGGCAAAGGAGGGGGTGGGAATAATGACAGTATTAGTTTTTTCAGTAAATGTCCGAAAGATAAGATCAATTGCCTGATCGGAGCCGTTAGTAATCATGACTTGATTGGTATTCATACCAGCATACCTGGCTAACTTTTTTTCCAGTTTGCCATACTCGGGATAAAGTTGTAATTTGTCGGCGTTCAACAGATTTTGGATGGCTTGTTTAACTTTTGGTGAAGGAGGTGTTGTCCTTTCGTTAAAATCCAAAAGTAAGCCACGAAAATCCCGCCGGCCAGCCAGGGGCGGGTTATATAGTTCCATTTTTTGTATTTTCAATAACGCCAAATTTTTCATTTTCATAGGTTTAAAATCTGACTAAAACAGAATTTTTGTGAGCCGGCAGTTGCTCTACTTCTGCAATAGTTCCGATTGCTTCTTTAATTTCGAGTAATCCGTTTTTGGTACATTTTTGGACTTGCATCCACTTGCCAAAAGCCTCTATCCCTAAAGGCGGGTGCATTTTGGCTGTGCCGCCCGTTGGCAAGACATGATTTGCTCCGGTGGCATAATCACCGCTTGATTTGGTTGTATAATCACCCAGGAAAACAGAACCGGCATTAGTAATCTTGTTAACTAATTGCTCAGGTTTTTTTGTCATGATTTCCAAGTGCTCGGAAGCATACCGGTTAGCAAATTCAACTGCTTCGTCTAGTGAACCAACAATGGCAAATAAGCCATATTTTTCTAAAGATGTTTTAGCTCTTTCTTGAGTAGCCAGTTTTGGTAATTGTTTAGTAATCTCTTTGATTGTTTCTTCCGCCAGCAGTTTTGATGTGGTTAACAGGATGCAAGCGGAATCTGGGCCGTGTTCAGCGTCTGCTAATAAATCTGCTGCAATGAATTTGGGGTTGGCTGTGTCGTCCGCAATAATCAATACTTCAGAAGGTCCGGCCGGCATATCAATACTGATAGTTTGCAAGGCCAGTATTTTTGCGGCTGTGACATAAAGATTTCCTGCTCCAAAAATTTTATAGACACTGGGAATAGTGTTCGTACCATAAACCATGGCAGCAATTGCTTCTGCGCCACCAACTTTATAGATCTTTTTTATTCCTAACATATCAGCTGCCATTAAAGTTGGGGCAGGAGTTTTACCATCTGACTTGGCAGGGGAGCACATAATAATTTCTTTACAGCCAGCTACTTGGGCCGGGATCGCTGTCATTAAAACAGAAGAAGGGTAAACTGCTTTGCCACCCGGCACATAAATGCCCACTTTTTCAATTGGCCGCCAAACTCTCCAGACTGAAATGCCTTTTTCGGTCTTCACAACAGTGTCTTTTTTGTTTTTCAGTTGGGCTTTTTGGACAGCGGTTATATTTTTGATCATTTGGTTTATTGATTTAATGAACTTTCTATCTACATTCTGATAAGCCTTTTTGATTTCATCCCCGGTAACTTGTATTGAAAAAGGGGTCGGGCTGCCGGAAAACTTTTGGGAATATTTAATCAAAGCTTGATCGCCATTTTGCTTAACATCTTCCATGATTTTTTTAACCACCGGGATTACCTCCAGATAATTTTCGGAGGATCGTTTCATTATTTTTTTGTAATCCTTTTTTGATAAGTCTTTTAAGTTAATGATTTTCATATGATTATTTTTTCAAATTGCGCCACTAGCTTGCCTAATAGGATTTTTCTGCCATTTAACAATGATTGTTTGTTTGAAATAAGTACTGTTTCAGAATTATATATTTTGGTAAGTATTCTTAAATCATTTACAGCAAGCGTGCGACCGGTTGAAGTAATATCAACTATGGCTTGTGCTATACCTAAGGCAGGAGCAATTTCAACAGATCCGCCTATGCGGGTAATCTTCACGGTAATACGGTTTTCTTTAAAGAAATTTTTTGTGGATTTTGGGTAGGTTGTAGCGATAGTTTTATTTTCTAAATCACTTAATTTTGTAATTTTTGATTCTTTTGGAACTGCTAGAACCAGTGAGCAAAACCCATATTTTAGATTGAGCAGCTTTTTTACTTTTGGCTTTTTTTCATTAAGCATATTCTGACCCAAAATGCCCAAATCAACCACGCCGGAGGCAACATAACCAGGAATGTCGTTGTTGCGGACGTAAAGAATTTCCAGGGGGAAATTTCGGCATAGGGAAAACAGCCTTTGTTTATAGCTTTCAAACTCCAGGCCGGATTTGCGCAAAAATTCCAGCGTTTCTTCGGTCAAACGTCCTTCTTTTTGAATTGCCAATTTTAAATTTTTAATACTTAAACTTGTCATACCTTCCTTTCTAAGCCAACAAAAAACCTTCCGTTCTTTGCCCACCACAAAACGTGATGAACAAGGAACGGAAGGTTCAAAAAAAGGACCCTTCGACTTAGCTCAGGGCTATAGCCTCCCGCGGTCCCATCCTTTGTTCCATGTACCGTTACTGGTACGTGGCTCTTAGTGGCGACTTTGGTTTTCCAACATCGTCTGTTTCATTTTACGGTTAAACTTCCGGCAAGTATTTGGCTTGCAGCCATGAACCAGAATAAATTCGGTTCATGGTCCTGAAGTGAAACTTTGTTTCTACTTCATGGACTCCTGGATCGTGACTCCAGTGAAACGCTTTTGAATATTTAGTTGTGTAATTAGTATAACACAAAAATTATACCTGTCAAATTTACTATCGGTTAGAGTACAGGCCTGATAAGGGGATTCGTTTTAGAACTTAATTTAATGCAAAGTGTTTAATGTTCACAAGTATGGGGATGCGGCGGATTTACAATATGTGGTATATTAAAAATTGTGAAAATTGTTATTTTTGCGGGCGGAGTTGGGACCAGGCTGTGGCCGTTGTCTAGAAAGAATACCCCCAAACAGTTTGAGAAGATTATTAATGATCAGTCTTTACTGCAGATAGCTGTTTCCAAAGTCTTCCCTGATTTTACCTGGAATGATGTTTTTATCTCCACCAACAAGCAGTACGAAGATATTTTAAAAAAGCAATTTCCGGAGATTCCGCAAGAGAATCTCATTTTTGAACCGGCCATGCGGGATGTTGGCCCGGCCGTTGGGTTAATGGCGGCCAATTTTGTTAAAAGAAATCCTGATGAGCAAATAGCTATTTTGTGGGGGGATCATTTAATTAAAAAAGCTGAAGAATTTAGAAAAGCTTTGAAAATTGCCGAGAAATTAAGCCGGGAAGATACAGATAGGATTATTTTTGTTGGCCAAAAGCCCCGTTTTGCCTCTGTTAATTTGGGTTATATTGAATTTGGTGAAGAGGTGAAGAAAGAAGGGGATGTGCCGGTGTATGAATTTAAGGGTTTTAAATACAGGCCCGATGAGGAAACAGCCAAAAGCTTTTTGGCAGATAATCAACATGCCTGGAATTTAGGTTATTTTGTGACTACCCCTAAGTTTTTATGGCAGTCTTATAAACGGTTTGTCCCGGAGTTGTTTGTAAAATTAAAGCAGATTTCAGATTCAGTTGATACTCCTGATTATGAAAAGGTTTTGGATGAGGTTTATCCCCAAATGGAAAAGGTTTCTTTTGATAATGCCATTTTGGAAAACCTTGATCCCGTAAACGGCTTGGTTTTATCAGTTGACATTGGCTGGAGTGATGTAGGGGCTTGGGAAGCTTTGAAAGAGGCATTGGAAAATTCTCCTGAAGATAATGTCACTAAGGGAAATGTGGATCTGGTAGATTCAAAGGATAATTTAGTGTTTAATTACAACGACCCATTGGTGGTGGGGATTGATCTGGAAAATATGTTGGTGATTAATACCGGCGATGTGTTACTGGTTTGTCCCAAAACCTCTGTCCCCAAGATCAAAAAATATGTTGAGGGTTTAGCAGGAACTTCTAAAGAGAAGTTGGCCTAGGGGTTGCCCCAGCACCATTCGGTGCGGGGTAAACTGATTTGGTTGAAACTTGGGCTGAAGGAGTAGCAATCTTTTTAGGTTTTAAAATTGCACCTTGGGGTATGATATAAACAAAGCCGGCATCAAAAATACTATTTTTATCCTTATTTCCAGTCAAGATTACAAAATCATTCAGTTTGACTTTAGTTTGGGCAGGTAAATAAACAGCCACATTTTTAAATTCATGATCTTTTAGAGTGGTTAATTGGTCAGAGACAGAAATAACTTGGCCCCAGAGGAAGGTTTTGGGCGGTAGTTTGGCAGGTGGCAGCAAGACAATTTTTTTAGCCGTTAATACCCCTGTCTCATCACTGTCACCTAAGGCAGCTATATAGTCTTCTTCGGCAACAGTTTTTAAAGAAACTTTTTGCTTTGATTTAATTTTTGTTTCAAAAACAGTGTCCTGATTTATGTTGACTATCTTGGGTCCTGACCCAGCCGCTAAAGTAATTGTAGTATCGGATTTTGATTTAATTTGTCCGGCATAAGCTTTGTCTTTAAGCTTGCGGTTTACCTCCTGTTTTAACTTAGCAGCTTTGGAAGCGATCTCCTTTTTTAGCTCCTCAAGCTTAGCTTTGATATCGGCGGAGGGAGTGGATTCTGTTGCAGCAGCAGAAGTTAAAAGTAAAAAGTTAAAAGTTAAAAGTGCAATTAAAAAGTTAAAAGTTTTGAATTTTAAATTGAATTTTTGAATTTTGAATTTTGATTTTTGACTTTTTATCATATTTTCTCCTTTGAATAATATACTGTTCTCGCAGTTGATTTGGAATCGCCTGTTAGGTCAAAAATTACAGCCGTAATTCTGTTTACTCCCTCATCTAAATTTAAAACAGTAGAGAAAGAGCCGTCAGTTTTGGATTTAATAACCAGGTCATTAGTGTTTGTGGAGATTAAAACATTTATTGCCGGGGCTGTCTGACCTGAAACCACAATGGAGGGGGTAAGGGTTAGGGAATCATCATCCGGTTGATCTAAATCCAGCCGGAGAGTTTTTGGCGGGGTAGTCACCGGACCGTTGGCAAACATGCCCTGTGGCTTTTGGTACTGGATATTTAAAATATAATAAAGCCCGGCCAAAAATGCCAAACTAATGGTTAATATTAAAGCCTGGGATAAAATAAATTGTTTGGCGGATAATTTTTTTCCCAGTTTCATGGCGAGGATTTAATTTTAACATAATGAATTGAGGGATTGTTTGGTCATAAACTTTTTGTTAATATCTTTTCGCGATGGATATCTACTGGTATGGACAAGCATGCTTTAAAATAAAGGGCAAAAATGCCAGTGTAATGATTGACCTGTATAACCCGGATTATACCGGTTTAAAGCTTCCTAAGGATATACAAACTGATTTAGCTTTGGTCACCCATGACCACGAAGACCATAATTTTGTTTCAGTAGTTAAATCACCTCAAGGTTCTGTCCCGATGGTTTTTGATAAACCGGGGGAATATGAGGTGGCCGGAGTAGTCATAACCGGTATTAATTCTTTCCATGATGATTCGCAAGGCAGGGAGAGGGGGGCAAACCTTATTTACCATTTGCTCTTTGATGGTTTGGATATTGTCCATTTAGGGGATTTGGGGCAAGGTAAATTAACCGAAGAACAGGTGGCGGGAATTGGCCAGACCGATATTTTGCTTATTCCGGTGGGAGGAATTTATACCATAGATGCTAAGATGGCTTCGGATATTGTCTCCCAACTGGAACCTAAAATCATCATTCCCATGCACTATAAACTAGACGGATTAAAGTTTGAGCTGGAAGGGGTGGAAAACTTTTTGAAGGAGATGGGAGCAGAAGGGGTGGTGCCACAGCCTAAGTTTTCAATTACTAAAGATAAGCTGCCAGAGGAACCACAGGTGATTTTGCTCGCAAAATCATCCTGAGTGAAGCCTCGCCGAAGGCGGGCAAAGTCGAAGGATCTATGGCGCAGCTAACAACCAAGCTTCCTCCACAAAATATAGAAGCAGAGCAGTCCCTTTTGGGAGCACTTTTAATTGATAAAGACGCAATAATTAGAATCTCCGAAATTTTACACCCTGCCAGTTTTTACCGGACTGAGCAACATGGCGCTATTTTTGAAGCGGTCCAAAGCCTGTTTGAAAGACGTGAACCAATTGATTTGGTAACCGTTACGGAAGAGCTTAAAAGGCGGGGATTTTATGACAAAATCGGCGGTTCGGCTTATCTGGTTTCCCTGGTTAATATTGTCCCGACTTCTGCCCATATTGAACAATATGCCAAGATTATTAAGGATCACGCTTTGAGGCGAAACTTAATTACACAGGCTACCAGTTTGATCCAGCGGGCTTATGATGAAGGTGAAAGGGTGGAGGAGCTTTTGGAGTCGGCAGAGGCAGGAATCTTTTCGTTGTCACAAGCGCATGTTAACCGCGATTTTTTACCTATCAAAGATGCTTTAACAGAATCTTTTGACCGGCTTGATGAGCTGCAAAAGTCTTCAGGTAAATTGAGGGGCGTTCCGACCGGTTTTCGGGATCTGGACAATAAGCTGGCTGGCATGCAAAATTCCAACTTACTAATTTTAGCATCCCGTCCCGGCCAGGGAAAAACCTCCATGGCTTTAAATATCGCCCAGTATGTGGCAGTTTCTGCAGGATTGCCGGTGGGGATTTTCTCTTTGGAGATGAGCCAGGAAGAACTGGTGGATAGGTTGTTGGTTGGCCAGGCTGATATTGATGCCTGGAAATTGAAGACAGGCAGATTAGATGAGAGAGATTTTGATAAATTATCTTTGGCTATGGGGGAATTGGCTGAAGCGCCGATATTTATTGATGATACCCCGGGAATTACCATTTCCGAAATGAGGACAAAAGCCCGCCGATTACAGGTAGAACACGGATTAAAATTTTTAATTGTGGATTATTTACAGCTGGTCCATGGCAGGAATTTGGAAAACCGGGTACAGGAAGTTTCAGAAATTTCCCAGAACTTAAAGAATTTGGCCAGGGAACTGAAGATTCCGGTCCTGGCTATTTCCCAACTGTCCCGGGCGGTGGAGCAACGGGGGACCAGGAAACCGCAGTTGGCTGATTTAAGGGAATCAGGGGCAATTGAGCAGGATGCTGATGTAGTGATGTTTATCTGGCGGGAAGACCCGGAACATCCCGAGCAGGTAATATTGGATATCCAGAAGCACCGCAACGGCCCAATAGGGGAAATTCATTTGATGTTTAGGGCTGACCGGACTAAGTTTTACGGTATGGAAAAAACCAGAACCAGGCCTGCTAAAGAAGAATCCAAGGAAGCTGCTTAAAAAATCACCCTTACTTATTTCTTTCGTTATTTTGTGCCGGAGGAGGGATTTGAACCCTCACGGCCTTGCGACCAATAGTTTTTGAGACTATCCTGTATACCGTTCCAGCACCCCGGCGTAAGAGATATTATACCAGCTTTAAAGGCTTCCTCAAAGACTGCGATTAATTAAAGTTTAATATCCAGCACTGCTAAGGGGATTAAGGGGTAAAATTATAAAGGGGGAAATTATAAATGAGAACATGTAGTAGTTAATGTAATGTCTCTCCCCAAGTTGCCATACCTTTACTTTTTTCTAGAATTCTCACAATGTCATGAAGTTCCACTAATGTTGCAGGTTGTATAGCCACTCTTTCTGGTTCTGTTGGTACCCTCATCATTTTAGTTATAGCTCTATAAATTTGAGATTCAGTTCGTTCTGAAAAAGATTCATATTTAAGATTAAATAGTTTACTACCCACATATTCCATTTCTGCCTCATTAGCTGGTCTTTGTGTAATAAACCAATGGCCTTTGGGCGTAGATTCACAATCTCTTAAAACTAACATTAGGCCTGCTGTTGGAATAACAACTCTTGCAAATTTATCAAATACATAAGAACCTGCCCTAAACCCTTCTACAACAGAAGCTGATGTAAGTGTAATAGATATGTTTCCATTAGGGATATTAAGCCATAAGCTGATACTCTTCTCTTCGTCAACAGCAGCAGCCGGGTATTGTAAAGTGACAATATTTTGAATGTTTTTAGGAGTATCTTGCCAAGGAAACTGTTGTAAGGATACATTAGGTCTAGGATTATCTGGAGGAGTAAAAGGTAAATCAGGATAACTTAAGATTTTATGCCAACGGGAGGGTCTGGTTGCAATTACCTCAGTTCTGTATCCTACTAAATAGGGTACAAAAGTATCAATATCAACAATTCCTTTGGTTGGATCATCAGCTTCAGGTTGCAGCATTTGCATATTATAAGATATTTCTTAAAGAAGAGCAAGGGTTCGTAGAGAATATAGGGAATAGGGAAATTAAAATAAATTAAATCCTGTACAAATATCCTCCGGCCGTGGTACATTTGTGATGTAATGCCCAGGCCTCCAAGTAAAAGGAAAGCTTTAACAGATTTAGTGCTTTTGGCTATAGAGAAATCTATTGATGGTTATACAGTTTTTGAAGATTTTATTTATAATCCATTATTGGAAAGACCAGTTAAAAAAAATGAACTTGCCCAAGTGATCAAAAGGTTAAGAGAAAAAGGCCTTGTTGAATTAATAGATGATAAAGAGCTAATTTTGCGATTAACTGATTCCGGTAAAGATAGAGCATTGTGGGCAAAAATGATGGGCGGAGATGAAAAATGGGATGGGAAGTGGAGATTGGTAGTATGGGATATTCCAGAGAAGAGAAGGCAAGCCAGAGATCTTTTAAGATTTAAGCTTAAGCAGTTAGGGTTTAAACAATGGCAACAAAGTATTTGGGCTTCAAAAATTAATTGCACAAAGTTATTAAGAGATTTTATTAAGAAGGTTGGAATAGAGGATTGGGTAATGGTAATTGAGTCTGATAACATTGGATAATATTGGAGATTGAAACAAATGTCCTCCGGCCGTGGTACAAATGAAAAAAGGAGTTAAGCTGAATAAGGCTAGACAAGAAGTTGTAATTTAGGTAAAGTACCAAAGAAAGATAGCAAATTATGAAAAATAAAATTAGGTTACCCTCTCATGTTAAGCCTGAGCGTTATAAGATCATGCTCAAGCCGGATTTGAATGAGTTTACTTTTACCGGGGAAGAAACAATTTACCTGACCTTAGATAAGCCCGCCAAAGAAATTACCCTGCATGCTGCTGAGTTGGAAATAGATTCTGCAGAATTTATCCACGGCAACAAAGAGGTCTGGGCTGGAAAAATCAGTTATGATACTAAAGCGGAAACTGCCACTTTTACTTTTCCAAAAATAATCCAAAAAGGCAAAGGCCAATTAAAGTTAGTTTTCAGGGGTATTTTAAATGATAAGATGCGGGGTTTTTACCGATCCCGGTATGAAGTAAATGGCAAATCAAAGTATTTGGCCACCACCCAATTTGAATCAACAGATGCCAGAAGGGCTTTTCCTTGTTTTGACGAGCCCTCACAAAAAGCCATCTTTGATGTAACCCTGATGGTGCCGGCCGGCACCACAGCCATCTCAAACACTGTGGAATCCCAGGTTTTGGAGCATGACGCAGGCTTCCAGATAGTGGAATTTGCCCCCACCCCGAAAATGTCCACTTATCTTTTAGCCTTTATTATAGGTGAATTTGAATATATAGAAGCCCCGCTTCGCCAAGGTTTCGCGGGGCAAGGGAAAAGGATGGTAAGAGTTTTTACTACGTCGGGGAAAAAAGAACAAGCCAGATTTGCTTTAGATGTTGCCATAAAATGTATGGATTTTTATGAAAAATATTTTGGAATTAAGTATCCATTGCCAATAATGGATATGATTGCTATCCCGGACTTCGCGGCCGGGGCCATGGAAAATTGGGGAGCGGTCACTTACCGGGAATCAACACTGTTAATTGATGAAGCCAAATCCTCTTCCGCCAACAAACAATGGGTGGCTTTGGTGATTGCCCATGAATTGGCCCACCAGTGGTTTGGCAATCTGGTCACTATGGAATGGTGGACCCACCTTTGGCTAAATGAAGGTTTTGCCTCATTTATTGAATATCTGGCAATAGATCATATTTTCCCCCAGTGGGATATCTGGACTCAATTTGTGGCTACTGAAACGGGAGATGCATACCAGCTGGATTCCTTAAAAAACACCCACCCGATTGAAGTGGAAGTCAAACACCCGGCTGAGATTTCCGAGATTTTTGACAAGGTTAGTTATGCCAAAGGGGCGGCGGTTTTACGGATGCTCTGGAAATATTTAGGGGAAAAGGATTTTCAAAAAGGGCTGCAATATTATTTGAAAAAGCATGCCTATTCCAATGCCACGACTGAAGATTTATGGATAGCTTTAGAACAAGTATCAGGCAAGCCGGTCAAAGCAGTGATGAAAAATTGGACATCTAAGGCGGGACACCCGGTAATAAGTGTAAAGTGTAAAGTTAAAAGTGAAAAGTTAGAATTAACGCAAAGCAGGTTTTTCTCCAGCCCAATTTCCAAAAAGCAGACTACAGACCGGACAATCTGGAATATTCCGGTCAGAATTGGCCAGGAGCAGTTCTTAATGGATAAGAAGAATATCAGCATTCCTGATACCGGAGAAAAGTTAAATACCGGTGAGTCCAGTTTTGCGCGGGTTGACTATCCGCATGAGTATCTGAAAAAACTGGAAGAAGAAATTAAAAATGGGAAACTATCAGCACCGGACCGGCTTGGTTTAATCAGAGACTCTTTTTCTCTGGCTGAGTCAGGACAAAGCCCGGCTACTTTAGTCCTGGAACTGGTTCAAAGTTACAAAGGCGAAGAGGACTATACGGTTTGGGCGGAGATTACTTCCCGTTTGGCGCAACTTAATTCTCTTCTGGCATACGGGCCTTATTACCAGGATTTTCAAAATTACGGTAGGGAAATTTATGCCGGTATTGTTAAAAAGCTAGGTTGGGAGAAGAAAAAGGGAGAAAAACATACAGATTCGCTGCTTCGTGGTTTAGCTCTAAATATGCTGGGTGGTTTTGGGGATCAAGAAACTATTAAGAGGGCGCAAGAATTATTCGGTAAAAAGGCAGACCCGGATTTGAAGGGAGTTGTTTATAATTTAGTGGCAGAAAATGGTGGAAGCAAAGAATTCAAGACATTAATAAGGATGTACAAAGAGGAAGACAACCAGCAGGAAAAAGACCGGATTGGCCGCAGCTTAGGCAAGTTTAAGGACAAAACCTTACTTTCACAAACTTTGGATTTTTCCATTTCCCAACATGTCAGGTACCAAAACAGTTTGCAAATTATCGCTTCGGTTTGGGGCAACCCGGAAGGCAGATATTTGGCCTGGGAATTTGTGAAAGCTAACTGGGAATTACTTAAGGAAAGATACGCCGGCGGACATTATTTTATTAGAGTTTTTGCTCCGGCCGGGGAGTTTATCAAAATTACAGATGCCAAAGACATTGAAAAGTTTACCAGGAAAAATCCGGTTCCTGAAGCCCAAAGAACCATCGCCCAGGTTTTAGAACAAATCTATTCCAATGCCGAGTGGCTAAAACGGGATAAAGTAAAGATTCAAAAGTTCCTAAATAATGCAGCTAAAAGGTCCAAAAACCCCTAGGAGTCGTATCTGGACCACCCCCCCCAGGTGGACAGTTCTAAGAAATAAAGAGCTAATTTGTGGTAAAATCTTCCAATGGCTTTAAATGTCACGGATTTAAGAAACGGGACTTTCTTTAAAGAAGGCAAGGATATTTTGCTGGTTTTGAATTACGAGCATGTTAAAACAGGCAGGGGTTCCGGCAATATTAAGGTTAAAGTCCGCAATATTAGGAGCGGGGCAGTGACGGAAAAATCCTTTATTACGGGAGCCAGAGTAAATGAGGCTGATGTCAATAAAGTCAAAGGCCAATTCCTTTATCGGGACGGGGAAACTTTTAACTTTATGGATCCGATTTCTTTTGAACAATTTACTATTCCTGCCAATGTCATAGGTGACCAAGCTAAATTCTTAAAAGATGGTTTGGATGTGATTTTAATTGTATCTGAAGGTGAAGCTTTAGGGTTGGAGCTGCCAATGAGCTTAGTGTATACCATTACCGAAACAGGTCCGGAAGAAAAAGGCAATACTGTATCTAATGTTTTCAAGGAAGCAGTTTTAGATAATGGTTTGGTAGTGAAAGTCCCCATGTTTATGAAAGTAGGAGAGAAAGTAAAGGTGGATACCAGGTCGGGAGAATATATTGAAAGAGTAAAATAATCTCAAAACGCAAATCGTAAAACTCAAAACTTATGTAGATTTGACATTTGAGTTTTGACATTTGAGATATTATAGTTAGAAGACATGAGTAAAAAGATTACAAAAGCCCTCATTCCTGCTGCCGGCTTCGGGACCCGTTTCCTTCCCCAAACCAAGGCCATGCCCAAAGAAATGCTGCCGATTGTGGACAAGCCGGTAATCCAGTATGTGGTGGAAGAGATAGTAAATTCCGGCATAAACGATATTGTGATTGTGACCGGGGCAACAAAGCGGGCGATTGAAGACCATTTTGATGTACCGAATGAGGATTTAGTACAGAATTTGATTAATGGCAACAAGATTGAAGCTTTGGCAAAAATTAAGCATATCTCAGAAATGGCAAATTTTATCTATGTCCGCCAGAAAGGCCCTTATGGTAATGGGACGCCGGTACTTTCAGGGGAATCGGTGATAGGAAATGAACCGTTTGCAGTTTTGTGGGGAGATGAATTCATTTACTCCGAACCGCCAAGGCTTGCCCAGATGCTCAGGGTTCATGAAAAATACGGCGGTATTGTGATTTCCGGAGTCAGAATTGAAAAAAAAGCAGACCTGCGGCGTTATGGGATAGCTGATTTAGAACCTGTGGAAGGGAATGTTTTTAAAATCAAGGCAATTGTGGAAAAACCAGACCCTGATAAGGCTCCTTCTGATATTGCCACGCATGGAGCCTATATCCTACCTCCTGAAATTTTTGGGGCACTGAAAAGTTTAGAGTCCGGACATGGCGGAGAGATTTGGCTGGTTGATGCCATTAACTTTTTGAAGGATCAGGGTATTCCCGTATATGCTGTGGAAATAGAAAATGGCAAATATTACGATACGGGCAATAAACTTGAATATATGAAAACCGTAGTTGATCTGGCTCGTCAGCATCCGGAAATAGGAAAAGGGTTTAGTGAATATTTAAAAGAGTTAGTGAATAACCCTTAAAGCCAGTACCAAACCGGTGACTGTGGCTACTTGTGTCAAAATCCCCAGAGACATCTTGGCTTTTCCGTTAGTTTGGCTGCCGAAGTGGTAAAAAAGCGAAAAGGGAAAGAATTTCCAGTTAAAGAGCAAATACGGCATCTGCATTAGGTCCCAGGATTCGGAGATAAATATAGCCAAAAAAAGGTAGAGAGGATCAGTGCTGTTACCAAAAAGAAGGAAGGCTAAAACTACCCCAAAGATAAGGTCGGCAAAACTTTGTAAAAAAAGGATCAGTTTACTCTTTTTCTTCCAGCCGTAGCCAAAATCCCAGTGCGGGATCATATCAGCAATCGGGTGGGAGATGGCTGCAAGGGGTATGCCAATGGCAGGGTTGGGAATGGAAGCAGCAATTGCCCCTCCTATTAAAGCGTGTGCGGTTGCAGTCATAAGTTAGTAACTATTCAGTATACCCCTTTCTGTCAATTTGATTCAAATATTATCTTATGATACTCTTACCTTTATGTTTCGGGTACTTTTTTCTATTGGCAACTTATCTGTTTCTTCGTTTGGAGTTTTTTTGGCATTGGGATTTTTACTTGGCATATTTTTGATCTGGAGACTGGCCCGGGCTTGGGATTTAGATGAAGAGAGAGTTTTGGATTTGGTATTGCTGGCCTTCTTGGGAGGGCTGGCAGGGGCGCGGGTTTATTTCGCGATAGAGAATTGGCAATATTTTGCCGTAAATCCGCTGAATTTGATTTTAATCAACAAAATCCCCGGGTTTTCTTTTTGGGGCGGGTTTTTGGGCGGGTGGCTGACTCTATATCTGCTTGCCAGGCGGAAACGCCTGGACTTTTGGCAGCTGGCTGATATTGCCTCCATAGGACTGCTGGGAGGATTGGTATTATCCGGGGTGGGGTGTTTTTTAGGCAGTTGTAATACCGGCATCGTCTCAAAAGCTTTTTTTGCTGTCACCCAGGTGGGAGCTTTGGGTAAAAGATGGCCTGTCCAGATAATTGAAGCATTACTTTTGACGGTAGTTTTATCAAAAATTTGGTCACAAGCCACCCGCTTTCATCAGAGAGGAAAAATAGTCAGCATGACGCTTATTTTAGTAGGCGGCACAAAGCTGATACTTGAGCCTTTAAAACAAAACCATTCAGAAATCATTTTTTCCGGCATGTTTGTTATTTTAGGTATTGTTATTTTTTATCGGGTGACAAAACAAAATCCGGTTACACATCTTAAAGGATGGGGAATATTTTTGATTAAGCTGTTAAACGATTCAAAGACCAGGACTTTGGTAGTGCAAAAAGTTAGTCAATACTGGTATAATCAGATAACCGGCATTGGCTGGAAGCTAAGGAATTTGAAAAAATTACTAAGGAGATCCAATGTTAAGCTTTCCTAAAAAAACCCTGGAATTTATCAAAAGATACCTGCTAAGACAACAAAAAGAGGTAGAAATGAACCTAAAAGGAGTTAGTGCGGACGATCCGGCTAAGAGTCCGGCTTTGGCAGAAAGTTCTGAACCGGGCACAGATTCCTATATTGCCGATACCCACACCAGGACTGTAGTTTTAGAGCAGCAACTTAAAAGCGCAAAAACCAGTATTGCAACAGCCCTGGTAAAAATTAAAAAAGGCACTTATGGCAAGTGTGAAAAGTGTAACAACCAAATTCAGGTAGGCAGGCTTCTAGCCATGCCCACTGCCCAATATTGTGTGTCCTGCTCCAAGCAAAAGACTAAATAATTACCTCACGGGATAAGGGTGTGGTATATTTCTATATGACTCAAACGGAGTTTTGAGTATTAATATTTCATCTTTATGAATAAGCATATAATCAATCTTTCACGGAATGAAAATCTTTACGGGTTCCCGAATAAAATATTACAAAAAACAGATAGGATATTAAATAGATTAGGACTAATTACTTATCGGAAAGAGAGTAACCTAAGAGAGAAACTCAGTAAAAAACACAAAGTGAAAATAGACAATATTTTCATAGAAATGGGTGCTGAAGGTGCTTTACGTGAGATATTTGTTAATTTATCCCGTCTGACTGATAGTAAAATATTATTAAGCGATATTTTGTGGGATTATTATAAGGAATTAGCAAAGCAGCAAAATTTGCTTACTGTTTTTTACCGGATCAAAAAAAATAAAAAAAAGAATACTTATGAATTTGATTTAGAAGAGATAAATACCGCAATTAAACAGGAAAAACCTACAGCCATAATAATAAATAATCCCCATAATCCTGCTGGCTATCAGATACCGGAAAAGAAGTTAGGCAGACTACTAAGAAAAATTAACAAAAAAATAATAGTTATTTTTGACGAAACTTATTTTGGATTCCGGAATAGTTATGATAATAGAGGTTTATTCATCAAACGATATCCTAATTTGATTGTCGTAAGAAGTTTTTCCAAACTTTACGCCGTAGCAGGTATTCGAATCGGTTATTTGTTGATTGGAGATTATGCCCGCAAGAAACTAAATATCTATGCCCCTTACCTGGGGCATAATTTTATTGCAGAAGAGATTGCAAGTATGCTTTTGGATGAAACAAAGTTCTATCAATCGATTAGAGAAGAAATTAATAGGCAGCGTGATGTTTTATACCATTATTTTAACCGCTTGAAGGGTTTTCAAGCCTATAAATCAGTAGCAAATTTCTTATTAATTCGGATCAATTCAGAATTATATTCTCACATTGGATATAAACAATATATGGAACAGAATGGGTATATATTCAAATTATATACAGAGGACAGATTGAAGAATTGTATAAGAATAACTATTCCTTTAAATGAACATATCCAGAAAATTATTAGACTGACTAACTCCTTTATAACAGGAAAAAACAATGAGTAAAATTTTAGTCATGGGTGGTACTCAGTTTGTCGGTAAGGCTGTTGTTAAATATTTTATACAAAAAAACCATTCTGTAGACATCTTTACCAGAGGGAATATTGCAGTTGATTATGTTGGGATAAATCAACATATTAAGGGAGACAGAAAAAATAAGGATTTTGTAAGAAAAGCCTTAGCTGATAAAAAATATGATTTTGTAATAGATATATCTGCGTATACGGTAGAGGATACGGCCATTTTACTTCCTAATCTCAATAAAAGCCATCTGAAAAAATATATTTTCATCAGTTCCGGAGCAGTTTATAACAAGCCTAAATCTTCTATTCAGCCGGTGTTATTTAAAGAAAACTCTCCTGCGAAACTAATTCCTCATCCTGCTTGGGGGAATTACGGTTTAGAAAAGAAAAAGGCTGAAAATTATATAAGGGAACAATCTAAAAAGAGGGCAATTAATTTTATTATTATTCGTCCGTCCTATATCTATGGAATAGGGAATAATTTATTAAGAGAGCAATTTTATTTTTCCCGGATTGAATCAGGACAGGCAATATTTATCCCGGCAAATACCAGAACACATATCCAATTTATTAATATTGATGATTTATATATTTTCATAGAACAATGCTTAATAAATCCAAAAGCGCGAAATCAAGTTTATAATGTGGCTCACCCCCAAATATTAACCTGGCGGGTTTTTGTAAATTTTATCATAAAAGCCTGTGGAAAAAAAACAAGAGTTTATGAAATATCCAATAAAATAGAACCAAATGCGCGGTTATATTCGCCTTTCCGCGATGAAAATATGGCATTAGATATTTCAAAATTACTAAAACATGGCTTTTCTTCGCCGGGGGTTGATCTTGAAGCAGGTTTAAATATAGCATACACTTATTTTAAATTTACAAATGAAGGAAAAAATAAAAGATTTGTGGGATTTAAGGATCCAAAAATGACTAGACTGGATGAGATATCTGTTTTGATGAAAAAACAAGATGATTTTTGAGAGATTAAACAATAATTCAAGCATTGCCGAAATTACAGAGGCATTACTCGTAAGAGGAAGTGAACAGCAAAAGTTGTTTGAGAAAGCAAGCGAATTTCGCGGTGACAAGGTATATATCAGGGCAGCGATCGAACCCAGTAATATTTGCCGGCAAAATTGTACTTACTGCGGCATGAGAAGAGACAACAAAGAACTCGCACGGTTCCGTATTACCGATACACCATTGGATAAATTGGTAGATGAGGCTATTTCTATACCTGAAGTTGATTTTGTGCATATTGCCCTTGGTGAAGATATCAAATTCCCCTTTAATCAAGTAGCTAATTTAATCAGAAGGGTGAATAGCGCCGGAAAAACAATCTCTCTTGTATTAGGAGAATTGCCCGAGGCTGTTTATTCAATGTTATATGATGCCGCGGAAGGCAACCCAGCCCGATTTACAATAAATTTGGAGACAACAGATAACGAATTATTCGAAAAGATTAAGCCAGGACACCGTTTCGCAAAAAGGCTTGGTAAGCTGGAAGCGATAGAAAGAATAGGTTTTCAACCTTGTTCCGGCATAATAGCAGGGTTACCGGACCAGACTTATGAAATAGTGGCAAAAGATTTATTATTTCTTGTAAACTATCACAGGCTTGTTGATATCAGCGCCAGTACGTTTATCCCTAGTCCCAGTTCTCCGCTTGAGGGTTGTTTTCGTGGTGACGATAATCTTACTTTAAATTTCTTAAGCCTGATTCGTTTAATTACAAAAAATCCATCGCTTACTATCAGCGCATCGAGTTCTCTTGCTGAAGACGCAAGGCAGACAGCTTTGCAGTTCTTTGCCAACTTGGTTACTATACATCTGTTGCCCAAGCAATACCAAGGTTTATATCTGATATATAACGGCGAAAACCGCAGCTTCCAACAGATTGATGCTATTCGGAAGCGCGTTTCGGATTTAGGCCTGAGGTTTAATAAGTCAGCATAATATGTTTAATATATTAGTACTAAATTCTGATAAATCCACGGGAATAAATTTTACTAAATCACTTCAGCTTGCGAAAAAAGAATATAATAGAGATTATTACATTATTGGTACTTCAACCGATCTTATTCGTTCGAAGCTTTGCAATAACGATCAGACCATTTTGCTTAATCAGAGATTTAAATCTCCATTAGAAGTTATGAAATACATTGAGAAAAAATTACAGAAGAAAATTAATTTAGTGTATGAAACAAAGAGCGCGGAACGCATGTTGCAAATTAATTCTTACAGAGAAAGACTACCGGTTTTTATCCCTTCTGCCAAATCAATTAGAATATTTGAAAATAAATTTAGAACTTATTACATCTTAAAAAAGAATGGATTTCCCGTACCGGAAACCCGGAAACCGAAAAATCGGCGGGAAGTAAAAAGAATTATATCCGAAATAGGACATCCAAATGTGTGGATTAGGCGCTCGGCTGGTCAAGGAGGTAAAGGGTCATTTATATCAAATGATGCGGATTATATTGCTGATATAATTGATCGGGATAACAACGGTTGGGGAAATTATATTATTTCGGAAAGATTGCCTAAACAAGATCTTTCGAAGGGATGGGGGCCTCATTTAAAAGATGATTTATTACCAGGGGAAATGGTTACTTGGATTGCTTTGTATGACAACGGAGATTTGGTTGCTTCTCAAACCCGGAAGAGATTGTATTGGGAACATTCTGATTTAACACCATCTGGAGTAACCGGATATTCCGGAGCCAATATGACAATTAAACTTGATAGCCTACACGATTTATGTGATAAGATGATACGTTCGATCGATAATAAGCCGCAGGGTGCTATGGGGGCAGATTTTGTTGTTGATAGCGATGGTGCTCCAAAGTTAACCGAAATTCAATCCAGCAGGTTTTTTACCTCAACTTATCCGCTCACATTATTAGGTTTAAATTTTCCTGATTTATATATCAATTGTTTTAGAAAAAAAAGCATTCAAAAGGGAATCATAAATCCATGTAAACCAGGTATGATTTATATTCAGAGATTTGGGGCTGATAGTGTTATGGTTGATAGAGATACTTTAAAAGACGGCATTTAGAGTTCACTTAAGAGATTAAAATATTTCGAAGTATTGACTTTAGTTTGGTATTATGCTAAAAACCAACACACTATGAGTTTGGTTAAGGCGGAAGGAGAACCTGTAGGTATTACCTCTCCGGGGGACTTAGAGAAATTATCTAAGTTAGTCAGGTATTATATTTTAACTTCAACATCTGCGGCCGGTTCCGGACATCCTACATCCTCTTTATCCGCAGTAGAGCTTACATCAACACTCCTTTTTGGCGGTTTTTTCAGATTTGATCTGGGTAATAAAGATAATCCGCATAACGACCGTTTGATTTTTTCCAAAGGTCACGCTTCGCCGCTTTTTTACTCTTTGTTTGCGGCAGCCGGTACAATTTCTGAAGATGAACTTTTAACAATGCGTAAATTTGGCAGCCGTTTAGAAGGTCATCCAACTCTGGAGTTTCCTTATACAGAGGTACCTACCGGTTCTTTAGGTCAGGGTTTATCAGTAGGTTTGGGAATGGCGTTAAACAGTAAATATATTGATAAAACCGGATTTAGGACTTTTGTGCTTATGGGTGATTCTGAAGTGGCAGAAGGTTCTGTGTGGGAAGCAATGGGGGTTGCCTCTTTTTATAAACTGGATAATTTAGTCGGCATTTTAGATGTTAACAGGTTGGGTCAAAGTAGGGAGACTATGCTGGGTCATGATATTAAAACTTATGAAAAAAGAATTTCTTCTTTTGGTTGGGAAGCAGTAGTTTTAGAAGATGGCCATGATATAGGACAAATAATTGCTGCCTATGATAGAACCTTAGCCTGTAGGGACAAACCGATTATGATTATTGCCAGAACCTTAAAAGGTAAGGGCATATCGTTTTTAGAAGATAAAGAAAACTGGCACGGAAAAGCCCTTTCTAAAGAAAAATTGAAATTAGCGCTTGGAGAACTTGGGTATATTGATAGAGATCTGAGAGGCAGTATTACACCACCAGAAGAAATTAAGCATCAAGCAACAGAATTAAAAAGCGATCTGCAAGTTTCACCAACTCATCAAGTTGAGTCAACTACGGACTACTTAATAGGTAATTTACTTACGACAAGGAATGCATTTGGTAATGCGCTAGTAAGGCTTTTCCCAAGATACCCTAATATGGTTGTCATGGATGGGGAAACTTCAAATTCCACATTTTCTGAATTATTTGCCAAAGCTTATCCACAGAATTATTTTGAGATGTTTATTGCGGAACAAAATATGGCAGGAGCTGCCCTAGGTTTGGCAAAACAGGGTAAAATACCCTTTATTACCGCGTTTGCAGCTTTTTTTAGCCGTGCTTTTGATCAGATTAGGATGGCGCAATACGCTGATGCCAATATTAAATATTGCGGCTCTCATGCTGGAGTTTCAATAGGTGAAGACGGATCATCTCAAATGGGACTGGAGGATATAGCAATGTTCCGTTCACTCCTAGGAAGTGTTGTATTATATCCTTCCGATGCTGTCTCGGCTGAAAAGTTAACCGAAGAGGCCATCAAACACCGCGGCATCGTTTATATCCGAACGACCAGAAAAGATACACCTGTTATTTACCGTGCAGACGAAGAATTCCCAATAGGGGGCAGCAAGATTTTACGCGAAAGTCCGCTTGATAAAGTTACTGTAATCGGTGCAGGTGTTACACTACATGAAGCGCTAAAAGCTTATGATTTGTGTAAGGACAAAGGTATCTCAATCAGAGTAATTGATTTATATTCAATAAGTCCACTGGATGTAAAAACATTAAGGCGGTCTGCTGAAGACACAAAAGCCGTAATTACTGTTGAAGATCATCATAAGGCCGGAGGGTTGGGGGAAGCTGTTGCGGCGACATTATCGGGTACAGGTAAAAGCGTAAATATTATGGCTGTAGAAAAAATACCGCACAGCGGCAAACCGGATGAATTGCTTGAATATGAAGGGATTAATGCTGAGGCTATTTATTCGAAAGTAACACAATTGCTATCTTCAAAATAACAATATTTTTAATACCCTGTTTTGTACTGATAACTTTAGTAAAACACTATTTGTGAATTGCTCAAATTACTCTGGTTTGTTGGACAGGCTTCTAGCCATGCCCACTGCCCAATATTGCGTGTCCTGCTCCAAAAAAACTTCCAAAAAATCCAGATAACATTCTAAACTTTTTGTGCAGTAAGTATGTAATATCCCGCTTTACCGTCCCTAAGAAGGTTTTGTAGACCAGTAAGCAATGCCTCGATGTCTTGAGGTGGATCTTTTGCACCTATATTTTGACTATCAGAAGGAAAATAATGTTGTGGTGCGATTACATTTTCGGTTACATCTCTTGGATTTATACAAGAGAAGTCATTTAAGAATAAGAGAATGATTAATTCTTGGATATGAATGATATTGGGAATATACATATGTGCTTTGAGTCCTTCGATGATGTCAGTTTCTTCTTTTGTTAATTTATCTGTATGCATTAGTATATCTGCTATTGTGATTCTGCCTTTGGATTTTAAAGTTCTATTTGATTCTTGTATTAAACCTTTCTTGTTTTGAGAGTGGATAAAACTTTCACAGAAAATAATTCTATCGAAAATTTCACTCCGAAAAGCAATATGTTCGTAGTCTTGGACAGAGAATATAGGATAAGGAGATCTTTCGTGTTCATTATATTGATTTGCGAGATGAATATTATTTATTAATATATCTATTCCATATACTTTTGCCGCTGGTTCGATGCTGTTAATCTCGAATGCTAAAATTCCTACGCCACACCCCGCATCGAGGATGGATTGTTCAGGTTTAATTTCGCTAAGTTCTACGATTTTCTGAGACATTTGTAAAGCTGCATTAGAACTGCTTACAGGATTTTGCCAGTCTTGATAGCCGATATGCATAGCATAAAGACCTTTCTTTTTTAGATCAGGTGACCACCGCAAGAAAAGAGGTTCTGTTTCCCGATAGAAGTTTTCTACTCCGTGATACTTTTCATTTTTGATCATAATTAAAATAGTATTTTAGCATAATGATTTCTGTTATGAGCTCAAATTAGTATATTGCTTTGATAATTAATTCGATATAGAATCGATATAGAATAAGAAAATCTTAGTTAATTCTTGAGAGACTAGCTATTAAATGTCAAGAACCGAAATGAATACAACTAAAAGTCCTGAAAA
>CAZWTE010000003.1:0-16697 GCA_964637465.1 uncultured Gammaproteobacteria bacterium
TATTGGGGACATTGGGCAGGTAATAATAAGTCCCCAGATCCTTTGAACCGCCGGACATGGTTTGACTGCGGGTTTTATGCCAGATATTAAAAGTCCCTTTGGGAGTCGGGGCCCACAGGCCGGAAGAGATGGGAAACTCCATAAATAATTTATTTCCTTCCCAGGCCCGAAGTTTTTGTTCATCCAAAGATACTTCAATCCATTTTTCCTCACCGGCCTCATTGGTAGTCCCCAGAACTGCTTTGTCATTGTTTTGTGATTGTGCCAAAGATTGGGAATATGCGTAAGCCAGCGATGTTTTAGGATAATCAATAACCTGGCTGTTGAAAATAGCAGTGGTTGTTTCTTCGTCAAACTTGCCGTCCGCTTTTAAGATTTGGTCAACCTCACAACATGAATGGGTGGTATCGCCTGAGATGCCAAGCTTGTAAACAATATCCCGTCTTAATGACCGGAAGTTAAAAGCAATGTAGGTTAGGATAGCTATGATTAGCAGAAGTGGTACCAGACGGTGCAGCATGTTAATGTAAGCGCGCCCGTCTGTCGCACTGGTTACATTGTCGATTATATTCAATATAGACGTCAATAGGGAGTTTGGGTAAGATATTAATTTCATGAAAAAAATGACTGTTTCGGCCACGGTTTTGATAATCCTCCTGATGTTGGTAATCATCAATATTAATTCAAACAAAAAACCTTTTCAGTTAGTTTCCCCACTATTAAAGCAGGAAAATGTTCTGGGGGTTAACCAGTGTTTGCCGGAAATTGCGGGTGGCCAGTTAAACGACGCTCCGGAAGTCAGCGCTGAAGCAGCTCTTTTTGTAGATACAAAGAGCGGAAAAGCGCTTTATGCAAAAAACGTTCATGAAAAATTACCTGTTGCTTCTTTAGTTAAAGTAATGACAGCGCTGATTGCTTTGGAGCGCAAGAATATGGATGATGAGTATTTAGTCAGCCAAAGGGCGGCTGGTATGGAACCGGATAAAATGCTTCTTGTTGCCGGGGAGAAACTGACTTTAAGGGAACTTTTGGACGGGATATTTTTAATTTCAGCCAATGATGCGGCAGAGGTTTTGGCAGAGGGGACAACAGGGGACAGGGATGAATTCTTAAAGCTGATGAATGATAAAGCTAAACAATTAGGGATGAAGAATACTCATTTTACCAATCCCACCGGCTTGGATGAGGATAGTAATAATTCATATTCAACGGTTTATGATTTGGCAATATTAACCAGGTTTTTAATCAGGCGCTTCCCGGAGGTAGTGGATATTTCCAAAACCGGGCATATTTATTTACCCATTACGGAAAATCATCAGGATTATGATATGTATTCGGGGATAAATTTGTTAACCACCTATCCCGGGGTAGTGGGGTTTAAAACCGGTTATACTCCGGAAGCAGGACTCACTCTGATAACTTTAGCCAGAAAAGAGGGGCATGAGGTAGTGGGAGTGTTGCTTGGCTCGCAAAGCCGGCGGGATGAAGCCAGGGAGCTTTTGGATTATTCATTCAATAAGCTAAAGTAGTATACTGGGAACATGTGGGGATTTAGCAAAAAAAGATTTTTAATAACTTTGGGGATAAGTGTGGGGTTGTGGATAATTAGTGTAATAGTTCAATTTTTATTTAAGAGTGATAATGTGCAGTATGGATTCTTTATTTTTGCCAAATCTTGTGAAGTAACTGGATATCCAATTGCAAGATGTATACCATACTATGATAAAGGACAGATTTATTTTACCTACGTTATAAACATTTTATCATGGTTTTTTGTGATCCATTTATTTTGGAATTGGTTTGATAAACGTAGCAAGTAAGCCAAAAGAGGCTAAAGTTACTATTCCTCCGGAAATCACTAATAACCCTCCCAGGATTTCTTTGGCAGAATAGCCGGAATTTTTGCCAGTGACCAACTTTTGTTGTTGATCTAATAAGCCGCCCACATTAATTTGGTCGGAGATATGGCCGGGGTTTTCAAAAGTAATTCCTAAGACATCAGGGGAAGATGATGTAGGAACGGAAGCGGACTGGGTATTGAGGGTGGTAAGGGAAGTGGGGGAGGTTTGAGAGGAGGTATTGGCTGTTACGTTCACACCGGGAGTGGACAAAGTTACAGCAGAGCTCACTCCCGGTGTGTTTGCATTGAGCGCAGTCGAAGTGTTGCTATCTGAGGTGGTATTGCCTGAACTAGCAGTAGGCGATGGTGTAGGAGTAGGTGAGGCAGCGATCTGGATGGTAATAGTTTGGGGGATTTCCTGGTTGCCGGTATTATCAGTGGAAGTAAATTGGATGGTAGTCTCACCTGGGGAAGAAACAATGATCGGGTCAGCGTAAGTTTGGACTGTTTGGCCGTTATCCAAACTGTATCGGGTGTTTAATATTCCCGAGCCGGTATCATTGCCGGTTAAAGTGACAGTGACAGTATCGGTATAAACCCCGCCGGAATTTTGAGCGCCGGAAATTTGGGTGGAAGTAACGGGCGGAGTTTGGTCAGTAGCCGAAGAACCGGAGACTTCACTGGTAGGGTTGATGGTAGTGGTATTGTTTGAATTTGATGAGTCTGGATAAAGAGTCAAGTAAGGGGAAGTATCAACAGCTGGATCAAGGTCAAACTCCACCTTACCAATTTGAGGGATATTAATATCTTTATAAACTGCGGTTTTAGAGATCTTATCTTCCCTGTAAGTTCGTTTTTTAATATTAGTGGTTTTGGAACTATTAGGGTTTTTGCGGGTAGTTTTGACTTTGATTTTGGCAGCCTTCTTTTTGACAAAAGCATGTTTGGTATTGCCGGAAGTGGTGCAAAAAACTTCCGGAATATTTTCTTCCATTTCCCCGTTATTATTTAAACCGCAATGGCGGTTTTTTTCATCATATAAATCTAACTCGCCGTCATCCAAAGAAATTTGCTCCCCTTCCAAAACAATTTTTTCATCTTTAACTTCAACGGGCAAGGAATTGTCGTCATTTAAAATAGCTTTAACCGTTTGCATGGCTGTGCCATCAGGTTTTACTAATTCTCCATGATTTTGATCTACATAATAAATATCTGTTGCACCGGATATATTCAGAGTTTCGTTTATTAAAGCAGCACTGTAGAGAGGAACAGTATTATCCCCATTAATGAAAATTTCATCTTTTCTTGCGAAGAGATTAACTGGCCAAGTGATCCACCAACTTTCACGAATTTGACCTAACGTCGGTTGTGCAACGCCGACTATTTCATAAATTTTTACAGAATTTGTTTGGTCAAGGATCGAATCTATTAGCATATGATAAGCCTCGCCGAAACTAAAAGCTGTCATATTGTGGCCTAAATTAGATAAAAGTGTTTTAGTTTGGTTAAAATTAAGAGGACCTGTAAGTTGGTTATTATCAATATCTCGATCATCATAAAACGGAAAAGGTAATCCTTCCTCTGAATTGTTATAGAAACTGAAATATTGACTTGATGGTAACATTTGAAAAATACTTGCCATATTTTGTGAAACATCTTTTACTTCTGAAGCAGGGATACCAAGAGGTAAAATACCAAAGACTTTACTTTTCATATCAACTCCATAGATTAATGATTTAACAGTGTCTACAGATCCTAAATGGGGGACGCCGAGTTCTATCAGTTTATTAACTTTAGTTGCTTTCCCGGAATCTGAAATATAATACCGGGCCACTAAGCCGCCCATGGAATGGACTACTAAATTAACCTTGGATTGGCCGGAGGCAGTTTTGGCAGTTTCAATCAGAGAGTCTAGACTATCCTTGGTACTCCTGATATCCTTTCTCCAGTCATAAGGAAACACAAAATAATTTGTCCCTTTGCTATATCCCATATCTTCAAAAAATGAATCAATATCAGGATAACCAAAAGAAGTTAAATTTCCTGTTAAGGATAAATCAGCTTCCGGGGTTACTCCATCAGTTTTTAATCTTAAAACATCAAAATAATCGTCATTGCCTAAACTGGCAGCTTCATCCTGATTTACCCAAATTTTTTCATTGGAGGAATAAGCATGAGAATAAGTCCCACCGTGGCCATCAGCAGCAGACCATACAATATCTTGTGTTGCTTTAAATTCAGATCCCCCAATCCCGGGAATAAAAATGACCGGCAATCTTGGCGGCGGAGCCGTATTGCTCAAAACAAAATATAAATCATCTTTGGCGCCGGTAAAAACATTACAGCCATAATTGGCAGTTGAAGAATTCCAAACATAAGAAGCAGCATTACAAGAACCATTATCAAAAGCATACCGCAATCCTCCGCCGGTAAAATAATCATTTGAAGTATTGCTGTAGGCGGCTGCTGCTAACCTCATCCTGGCTCCGCCCCAGGCAGCCGCATTGGCATTGGTGATGTGTATTAGATAACGGTGCCCCGGGACAAAATTATAGTTACGGCAGGAAAAATCAATAGTGACATCTTGAAACCCGGCAGGAACACCGCTGGTTGTAAAGGTTAAACCTTCTAAGCGGTCTGCCGGATTAGAGCCGGGCGGAATACAGCCATAGATATAGGAATTGTTATTATTCTTATCGAAGATGCGGGTATTTAGCGCCGTATAATCAAATTGGTTGATATTGGAAGCAGCAGTAGAGGCTCTAAAGGTGAAACTTTGGACTGTGCCGGAAAGACTGGTTCCCAGTTCTTGAATTACTTGCCAGACATTCAACGGGTCATGCCAGGCTTGAGTTTGTCCGGCGACTGAAACAGCCCGGGCTGAGGGCGAAAAAACCACAAAAAATCCTGCCAAAATAGTTAACCCAAAAAAACGGGCCCTTGGCATGTTCATATTGTTGATCGTGAAAAGGTTAGTTGCAAGATAGCTTTAAGGTGACTTAAGATAACAAAGTAGCTCCTTGCCAGAATTTTTCTTTGGTGATATAAAATTGGCAGATGTTTACTAATCAAAAAGTGTTGGGGGTGATTTTAATAGTTTTTATTACGTGTACAATGGCTTATTTTGCTGTTTCAAAATTTAAACAAGATATCAGCAACATTTCGGTAAATTCTTCTCCGTCCCCATCACCTTCCGGTTTAGATTTTCTTTTTAATAAGACTCCTGTGCCGGTAAACGGACAGCAATCTCAGGCCCCGGAGTTGCCGTTGGCCAAAAATAAAAGGCTGGCTCAATTCCCGGGTCTGTTAAAGCCGGAGGTGTTACAAAATAAAAAGGCTCTTATACAAACCAATAAAGGCATAATCCAGCTGCAAATTTATCCTGAAGCCACTATGGCAGCTTCCAATTTTATCCTGCTGGCGGCCAATGGTTTTTATGACGGGTTAACTTTTCATAGAGTTGAAGATTGGGTAGTCCAAGGCGGCGATCCGGAAGGGTCCGGCCGGGGAGGGCCGGGGTATCAATTTCCTGATGAACCGGTAAACCGGCCTTACGTGAAGGGAATCGTGGCTATGGCTAATTCCGGGCCAAATACCAACGGCAGCCAATTTTTTATTTTGAAGAAAAATACACCTTTGCCTCCCAGCTATACAATTTTCGGGCAAATAATTTCCGGCCAGGAAACGGTGGATAAAATGATTGCGGGAGACATCATGCAAAAGGTAGTAATCCAAAATCTACAATAGCCTTCAGCGGGAAGACTGACTACTATACCACATCTTGTGTATTGACACTCGAAGATATCAACATGTTATGCTACAATGGTTGTTGTGAAATGCCCATTTTGCCGGAGCCATTTAAGCAAAGTTTTGGATAAGAGGTCTGTTGACAGCCGCGGAGAAATCCGGAGGCGCCGTGAGTGTTTAAAATGCGCTAAACGCTTTACCACCTATGAGGTTTTGGCGGAAATTGAGGTTTTGGTGATTAAAAAGGACGGGAAAAAAGAGCCATATGCCCGCGGGAAGTTAGAGGCGGGGTTGATTAAGGCTCTGGAGAAAAGACCAGGTATTGACAGGGTTGGAAATATCCTTGATAGAATAGAGAGCCGGATTCGGGGGAAGCATTTCCAGGAGGTATCTTCTCAGGTTTTAGGAAAATGGGTTATGTCAGAACTAAAAAAGTTAGATGGAGTTGCCTATTTGCGGTTTGCCAGTGTGTATAAGACTTTTTCTGACCCAAAAGATTTTAAGAAAGTAATAGAAACACTATGAAAAAAACACTAAGCAAAATACAAACTAAATCAGTTCCTCAGATTGTTTCCATGCCGGCCGGCCAGATTAAGAGAAAAACAAATAGTGAACATAAGCCTAACGGATTGAACCGCAACGGCCGCAGTTTCGAAAACCGGTTTGAGCTCCGCTATAAAAAAATGCCGGAAATGCCTCCGGGGCTGCCGGAACCCACTTTTTCCGAAAGCTCCAATAAAATATTACAGGAAAGATATTTGCTTAAAGGCGGAGATTTGAGGGTTATTGAAACTGTGGCTGAGCGTTTTTGGCATATTGCCTATGATATTGCCTCGGGCGACTTTGATTTCTCGGTCCCTTTGAAACAAGCTTCTCTTCCGAAGCAAGTTTTAGACCTTGCTAAAGAGTTTTATACCATGATGGTTAAGCAGGAATTTTTGCCCAACTCCCCTACTATTATGAACGCCGGCAAAAACAACGGGTTACAGTATTCGGCTTGTTTTGTTTTGCCGGTAGGGGATTCAATTGAGGAGATTTTTGATAGCGTAAAATATGCGGCAATGATCCATAAATCAGGAGGAGGTACGGGCTTTGCTTTTTCCCGCCTTAGACCAGGTAATAGTATTGTGGCCACCACTGGCGGAGTTGCCTCCGGTCCCGTATCATTTTTGCGGGTATTTAATGCTGCCACAGAAGCTATTAAACAAGGCGGCTCAAGGAGAGGTGCAAATATGGGAGTGTTGCGGGTAGACCACCCGGATATCTTGGAATTTATCCGCTGTAAAGCAGAGCTGGATGATTTAAACAAGCCGATCTTTGAAAAAATTGCCCCGCTTTTGCCGGATGATGCGGCCCGGGATTTTGCCAAAACATTGCTTTTAGACAGGCAAATTTCCAATTTTAATATCTCAGTGGCGGCCACTGATAAGTTTATGGAAGCGGTGGAAAAAGGTGAAGATTATGAGTTGATTGAACCTCACAGTCAAGAAGTAGCGGGGAAGCTAAACGCCAAAGAGGTGTTTGATGAGATTATCGAACGGGCCTGGAAAACCGGTGACCCGGGATTGATTTTTATTGACAGGGTTAATAACTCCCCGGCCAATCCTGTTTCCAAACTGGAAACTATTGAATCAACTAATCCTTGCATAACCGGAGATACATGGGTACAGACCAGCAAAGGGCCAAGACAAGTATATGAATTAACCGGTAAACCATTTTTAGCACGGATTAACGGAGAAGATCATCTTTCTGGAATAGAAGGTTTTTTTAAGACGGGCACTAAAGAACTAGTTAAACTTAAAACAGTTGAAGGATATGGCTTACGTTTAACTAATGATCATTTAGTAAGGAGGATGTATTTGGCTTCTTCCGAGACTGAGTGGGTTAAAGCAAGAGATTTAGAGGCTGGAGATTATATTGAGATAAATAATCACAGAATAAATAGCCAGTGGTCAGGAAAGTATACATACAAAGAGGGTTATCTAATTGGCTTATTGGTAGGCGATGGGACATTGAAATCCGATAAAGCAGTTTTATCAGTTTGGGATACACCTAAATTATTAGCTATACAGCCTAGCGGCGCACAAAGTATGATGCAATTTGCTCTTCAGAGCGCTTCTTCACTTCCGCACAGAAGTGATTTCTCGGGATGGATGTTTCTGCCTGATCAGAATGAGTATCGAATGGCTTTAAGTTATGTTAAACGCTTAGCGCATGAGCTCGGAATGTACCCCGGTCGAAAAACTATTACCGGTGAAATTGAAAAGGCTTCAAGCGATTTTTATAGAGGTTTTTTGAGAGGCTTATTTGATACTGATGGTTCTGTTCAGGGTTATGAGGGCAGACGTACCAGTATAAGATTGGCTCAGTCTGACTTGTTGTTGCTTCAAGCGGTTCAAAGGATGTTACTCCGTTTGGGAATTTTTTCCCACATTTTTAAAAATAGACGCAAGGCAGGTAAAAAACTACTTCCTGACGGAAAAGGCGGATATAAAGAATATCCGGTTAAAGCCCATTACGAACTCTCAATCACGATGGATAATATAGAAATATTTAATGAATTAATAGGTTTTGCTAATACTGAAAAATCAGCAAAATTAGCCCAGAAGATAGCATCTCATAGTGATAGAGGTTTTTATAAACAAAAATTCGCAGCGAGAATAGAGAGCATTGAATTTGAACCTAAAGATGATGTCTATGATGTTAAAATTCCGGGTATAAATTACTATGATGCTAATGGAATAATATCCCATAATTGCGGCGAACAACCTCTGGCGCCGTGGGATGCCTGTAATTTGGGCTCCATTAATTTAGGTAAGTTTGTTTTAAGTGATGGATCAGGAGTGGATTGGGAAAAGTTAAAAACAGCGACCTGTTTTGCCGTGCATTTTTTAGATAACGTAGTACAAACAAATCCGTTTACCTTAAAACAAATTTATGACCAGGTACATAGAAACCGTCGGATAGGTTTGGGGGTAATGGGTTTTGCTGATATGTTGTTTAAACTAAAAATCCCCTATAACTCTGAAGAGGCTTTGGCTTTGGCCGGATCAATCATGAAATTTATCAATGAAGAGGGGCATAACAAATCAGAAGAGCTGGCAAAAGAGCGCGGTCCGTTCCCCAACTGGATCAACTCAATTTACGCTGACAAAGATGCTTCAGCTTTCAAAAACCGGCCTAATTCATCTGCCTATGAAGGCGGCAGGCCGATCCGAAATTCCACCATTACCACCATTGCCCCCACAGGTACTATTTCCATTATCGGTGATTGTTCTTCCGGGATTGAGCCGGTGTTTGCCTTGGCTTATATCCATAAAGCCAAAGCCAAAGGTGACCAGTACCGGATTTTGACTATTGCCAACCAGACATTTACAAATATTGCCCAAAGAGATGGGTTCTATACTGAAGATTTGGCAGCTAAAGTCTTGGAACACGGGTCTGTTAATGGAATTACTGAGGTTCCAAGTGAGTGGCAGAAAGTCTTTGTGACAGCCCAGGAGATTGACCCTGTTTGGCATGTTAAAATGCAGGCTGCTTTCCAGGCATATACTGATAACGGGGTATCTAAAACAGTTAATCTGCCAAATTCCGCCACCCGGGATGATGTCAGGAATGTCTATATGATGGCTTATCAAACAGGCTGCAACGGGATTACTATTTATCGTGATGGTTCAAAAAGCACCCAGGTTTTAAATGTTTCATCAACTTTGAACGGGAAGGCAGAGGATCCGGCGGCGCCGGTAGCGGAGCGGCCGATGATTTTACGGGGCCGGACTTATAAAATTTCCACTCCGGTAGGAGAGGCTTTTATTACCGTGAACCGTGATGTTGAAGGTCAGCCTTTTGAGGTTTTTGTTACGGTCGGGCGGGCCGGAATGCATACTATGGCAGATGCGGAAGCCATGGGCAGGCTAGTTTCTTTATCTTTAAGGCTGGCAAGAGGTGCCAAAGAAACTGATCCTAAAGCAGTGGCTTTAAAGATTGTCGGACAACTCAAAGGAATTGGAGGAGCCTCATCAGTGGGATTTGGAAAAAACAGGGTACAGAGCTTGGCTGATGCTATTGCCAAGGTTTTGGCTGAAGATCTATCTATGGCCCCCCAGGGTGAAAATATAGAGACAATACCCCTTAATTTGACAATTGATGACCATACTTCCGTGCTGCCAACTCTTAATGCTGATCTTTGTCCGGAATGCGGTTCAGCTTCTTTTGTAATGGAAGAAGGCTGCAAAAAATGCCATAGCTGTGGGTACTCCATGTGCTAATTTAGTTTTAACCTAGAACAGGAAGAGGGAATTTTTCTTTTAGAAACCTGAGATAAATTTCTAGATCCTCACCGTGATCAAAAGCCATTATTTCTTTGGGAGGAAGGTTATCTAACTCAAACCATTTTAGTTTTTTTACCTCTTCATTTGAAGTTTGAATTTGCTCAATGGCCTCAGCTATGAAAATTACATCAACATTTTGTCTATCCTCATGTGGTCTATCCGGATTATCATTAATGCGCATTAATTGAAGGTTATCAATTATCCAGCCACTTTCTTCTTTTACTTCCCGCTTTACTGCTTGCTCTAGATTCTCGTCCCGGTCTAAAAAGCCCCCGAGAAGCGCCCATTTTCCAGCTTCAAGAATTGGTTTACCTCTTAAAGTCCCCCTTTTACCTAAGAGCACTTTATTATCTTTTATTACTATCGCATTTAAAGTAACGTGTCTTAATAAGGCTTTATTATTATTTTCAAAATAACAGCTAATCATAAGTTAGTTATATTTTATCACTTAAGAGTAACTCCCGGAGTTTCAAGCATGCAACTTCGGGAGTTTCGGTGATTAATCTTCATTTAATAATTGATGTTTGATCCTAGCTAAGTCTATTGCATAACTGGCTTGATCTAAAACAAACTTCTCATACTCTGTTGGACTTTTGAAAAAACCTAGTAATTCATCCTTGTTTATTAGCTTGTCATCTCTGATGCCGATATAATCAGGATAAGATGACCAGGGATAATCTTTGAGGTCTTTCACCAAAAAAGCAACTAAAGGGTTTAAATGAATATAGCGGGAAACATGAATAAGTTGCTCGTCTGTTTCAATAGAAGTTGCTTTATAAGCTCCCTGGAATAAAGGTCCGATTCTATGATGTTTAGTATTGAAATAACGGGTATAACCATTGCTTATTAGCCTGATAAAGTTCATGATTCCATCATCTTTAAGTTGTTTAAGCAATAGATGAAAATGATTTGGCATCAGGCAATAGCTGATAATTTCAATGGATTTTTCTCTTTGTAGAACATTATCTATTTGGTCTTCTCTGGCTCTGGAATAACTAGGTTTTGTTCCGTGTCGCTGGTAGTAGTTTAATATTTTTAAGAAATGTGCAAAATCATTGTCATTCTGAAAAATTATTCTTTTCTCAACTCCCCGATTAAAGATATGGTAGAAGTAATTATTAGCAAATAGAGTAGTTCTAATTGGCATAAGATTATTTTAATAGAAACTCCCGAAGTTTCAAGCACGCAACTTCGGGAGTTTCAGAATGAGGCAGTGTGTTAGAATGACCTCATGAGCAGAGAAAAGGGTTTGGTAATTTTATATACTGGTGAAGGTAAGGGAAAAACTACCGCGGCTTTGGGGTTAATTTTGAGAGCAGCTGGTTATAATAAAAAGATTCTTCTGGTGCAATTTGGAAAAAAGTGGTTTTCCGGTGAGCTTAAGTCACTTAAGTTGCTTAATAATGTTAAGGTAATTCAAGGAGGTAAGGGGTTTGTTAAAATCTTAGGTGATAAATTACCCTTAGAAGAGCACAAAAAAGCTGTCCAGGCAACCTTTGGTATATTATATAAGGAAGTTTCTGGTGGTAAGTGGGATGTGGTAGTGGCAGATGAGATTGTAGGAGCAGCTTCAGCCGGTCTGTTACCGGAGGGTTTGGTTGTGAAATTGATTACAGATAAACCGGCAAGTTTAGATTTAGTATTAACCGGACACCATGCCTCAAAAAAAATAATTGAGCTGGCGGATTTGGTAACTGAAATGCAGCAGATCAAACACCCGTACCAAAAGGGAATTCTGGCAAAAAAGGGTATTGACTTTTAGCACTCAGGGTGTTATTCTGCTAATGTTTAAACCCGATGGCAGATTTTACCAAACCCATTATGTCTGAACCAATGAAATTTAAACCCACCATGCCGGTTGGTCCTTTGCGTGATACGGTAATTTTTCCCGGCAATTCAGTCCCGATTATTTCCGGCCGCCCCAAATCCAAAGCTGCTTTGGATATAGCCTGGAACAGTGATAAATTAATTGTTTTCGTCACCCAAAAAAATTCCAAAATTGAAGACCCGTCAGATAAAGACCTGTATAAAGTAGGGACAGTTTGCTTGATCAGAAGGGTGGTTAAAAACCCTGAAGGGGAATATACCCTGCAGGCAGAAGGTTTAAGCAGGGTTTATTTGAAAAATTTTACCCAGACTGAGCCGCATCTTGAGGCTGAGATAGAAGAAATCCCCGATCTTTATGAAAAAACTGAACAAACAGAAGCATTAGTGAGGACCGTAAGGGAACAAGTAAAACGCTATCTGGAGCTGGGGGGTAATCCTTTCTTCGATCAAAGCAATATTGCCAATTGGTCCCTTTTTACTTATTCAGACGACCCTAACCAATTAGTTAATTCCATTACCCAAGCAATTGATTTTAAAACTATTGATAAACAACAAATTCTCGAGATGGTTTCTGCTATTGAAAGATTACAAAGGCTTTCTGAGCTGTTGGCTAAAGAAATCAGGATTTTAGAAATTTCCCAAAAGATTTCTTCCCAAACCCAGGAAAGGGTTTCCAAGATGACCAAAGAAGCCATACTGCGGGAGCAGATGAAGAGCATTGAGGAGGAATTGGGCGGTTCCGATACAGAGCATCAAGAGGTTAGGGAGTTTGAGTTGAAAATTAAAAAGAGCGGTATGCCGAAAGAGGTTTTAGAACGAGCCAAAAAAGAACTCTCCCGGCTTGCTAAGATGTCTTCTTATAACCCGGAAGCAGGTTATATCAGAAATTATTTGGAATGGTTGACGGATTTGCCTTGGAAACTTACTAAAAGAGGCAAGGTTGATTTAAAGCAGGCAGAAGGAATTTTAGAAGAAGACCACTATGGTTTGAAAAAAGTTAAAGAGCGGATTATTGAATATTTGGCGGTTTTCAAACTGGCCGGGAAAATGAAAGGTCCGATTCTGTGTTTTGTGGGTCCTCCGGGTACAGGTAAAACTTCGATTGGCAAATCCATTGCCCGGGCCTTAGGTAGAAAATTTGTTAAAATTTCTTTGGGCGGAATCCGCGATGAGGCGGAAATCAGGGGCCATAGAAGAACTTATGTGGGTTCAATGCCGGGCAGAATTATCCAAGGGATTAAACAATGCGGCACTACTAATCCGGTGTTTATGTTGGATGAGATTGATAAAATCGGAGCTGATTACCGGGGTGATCCCTCTGCAGCTTTGCTGGAGGCTTTAGACCCGGAACAAAATGAAGGGTTCTCTGACCACTATTTGGAAGTAGCATATGATTTGTCTAATGTGATGTTTATAACCACTGCTAATATTTTGGATACTATTCCGATCGCTTTACGGGACAGGTTGGAGGTTATCAGGTATCCGGGTTATACCGAAGACGAAAAATTCCATATTGCCAGGAAATTCTTGATTCCTAAACAAGTGCAGAACCATGGTCTGAAGCCTGAACAGATTGAATTAAAAGATGAGGCAATTTATTCAATCATTAGGGAATATACCAGGGAGGCAGGTGTTAGGAATTTGGAAAGGGAGTTATCAGCTGTGATCAGGAAGGTAGCCAGGAAAATTGCTGAGGCAAACGGTGAAGCTAAAAATTTCATTATTACTCCAGACGATGTCCATAAATTCCTAGGCCCGATTAAGTTTTTGCCGATTTTGGCTGAGAAAGAAGATGAAACCGGCATGGTGACCGGTCTTTCAGTTACCGAAGCTGGCGGCGAAGTACTTTTTATTGAAGTTACGCTCATGCCCGGGAAAGGCAACTTGTTGCTTACCGGACAATTGGGGGATGTGATGAAGGAATCAGGTCAGGCTGCGATGTCTTATGTCAGGTCGCATTGGGTTAATTTAGGACTTGCGGAAAATTTCTTTCAAAAAGTTGATGTTCACGTCCATGTTCCCGAAGGGGCAATTCCCAAAGACGGCCCTTCTGCCGGTGTCGCTTTAACTACAGCCATTGTTTCGGCATTTACCAAAATTCCGGTACATAAAGAAGTAGCCATGACAGGCGAGGTAACATTGCGGGGCAGGGTTTTGGAAATTGGCGGGTTTAAAGAAAAAGTTTTGGCAGCCCACCGGGCCGGAGTCAAAATAATCATCGCACCGGCTGATAATGAGAAAGATTTGGAAGATATCCCGGATTATATTCAAAAAGACTTGGAATTTATTTTTGCCAAACACGTTGATGAAGTTTTGAAGGTAGCTCTGATCAGGCCGCCTAAACCAACCATGCCTAAAGCTATTCCAGTCCCCTCTCCGGCTTATATAGCTTGATACTTGACTAAATAGTAACTTCTAGTGTAAATTCTAGTAACTGCTCCAAAAATCTTCATGGATCTAATCGTAAATAATGCAAACTTAATTATCTGGGCTGCCGTGGCAGCTTCGCTTTTGTATGGTGGTTGGTTAATTGTTGAAATCCTAAAGAAAAATGCCGGTAGCGAAAGAATGCAGGAAATTGCCTCAGCTATCCAAGAGGGGGCTAATGCTTATCTGCAAAGGCAATATAAAGTAGTGGCTTTGGTCGCAATTGCCTTAGCAGCTTTCATCTATTACGTTTTGGGTTTAAATACCGCAGTTGGGTTTTTAATAGGTGCAGTCCTTTCAGCCTTAGCAGGTTTTATTGGCATGAGCGTGGCTGTCAGGGCTAATGTCCGGGTGGCGGAAGAGGCCAAAACAGGTTTATCAGAGGCTTTTATTTTGGCATATAAAGGCGGGGCAGTCACCGGCTTTTTGGTGGTGGGCTTGGCTTTGGCTGCAGTTTATGGCTTTTTCCAATATACCGGCGGTGATTTGAAATCCTTAATAGGGTTGGGCTTTGGTGGATCGCTTATTTCTGTCTTTGCCCGCTTGGGGGGAGGGATATTTACCAAGGGCGCAGATGTGGGGGCTGATTTGGTCGGCAAAATTGAAGCGGGTATTCCGGAAGATGACCCGAGGAATCCGGCAGTGATTGCTGATAATGTGGGGGATAATGTCGGTGATGATGCCGGCATGGCCGCAGACATTTTTGAAACTTATGTGGTGACAGCCATCGCCTCGATGATTTTAGGGCAACTGCTTTTCCCGGCCAATGAGGCGGCAGTGGTATTCCCTATTCTTCTTCTTGCCATGGGCATTTTTGCCTCAGTTTTAGGGTCATTTTTTGTAAAACTGACAGGTAAAAATATCATGAAAGCCCTTTATAAGGGGATGATTGCCACAGCCATAATTTCCGCAGCTTTATTTTATCCGGTAACTGCCGGCCTGATGGGTGGTAATGGTTCTTATTCAACTATAAACTTATACCTGGCAGCTTTAATCGGCGTAGCGGTCACCGGAGGCATGGTGGTAATTACTGAATATTATACCGGTACCAAGTATGCGCCGGTACAAAATTTGGGAATCGCTTCAAAAACCGGTCATGCCACCAATATTATTGCCGGCTTGGCATTATCTATGCGTTCTACTTTCTGGCCAATCATATTGATTTCCCTGGGAGTTATTGTCAGTTTTCTTTTAGCCGGGCTTTACGGGGTGGCTTTGGCCGCTACCACCATGCTGTCTTTGGCCGGGATTGTGGTGGCTATAGATGCATTCGGGCCGATTACCGATAATGCCGGCGGCATTGCCGAGATGGCAGAATTACCTACAAAGGTACGCAACGTTACAGATCCTTTGGATGCGGTTGGTAATACTACCAAAGCCGTCACTAAAGGCTATGCAATTGCTTCCGCCGCTTTGGCAGCGTTAGTCCTATTTTCAGCCTTTGCGGAAGAATTCAGCGCCATCGGCAGCGAGCTTATATTCTCTCTATCAGACCCTAAGGTCATTGTGGGGTTGTTTATTGGTGGCTCCCTGCCATACCTGTTTGCTTCATTTGCCATGGAAGCAGTAGGCAAGGCAGGAGGGGCGGTAGTAGAAGAGGTCAGAAGGCAGTTTAGGACTATTAAAGGTATTATGGAAGGTAAAGCCAAGCCGGATTATGCCAAATGCGTGGATATTGTGACCGCTGCAGCCCAAAAAGAAATGTTGATTCCGGCTTTGATCCCGGTTTTGGCGCCGGTGATTGTGGGGTTTGCTTTAGGACCGGTGGCCTTGGGCGGAATGCTGGTGGGGTCAATCGTTACCGGTATTTTTGTAGCAGTGTCCATGACTACGGGAGGAGCCGCTTGGGATAATGCCAAAAAATATATTGAGTCCGGTAAATTCGGCGGCAAAGGCTCTGAGGCCCACAAAGCTGCAGTGACCGGTGACACGGTCGGTGATCCCTACAAGGATACAGCTGGCCCAGCAATCAATCCTATGATAAAGGTAGTTAACATTGTAGCTTTGCTTCTGGTGCCTTTCCTTAGATAAGCTTTTTGATATACTTCTATTGTGAGGTTGATTGCTATTTTACTTATCATTGTGTTTGTTCTGTTGGGATTTTTTGTATTGAATAACCGCTTTTGGTTAGAAGAAGAAAAGAGCTGTGGAGGTTTTACCCAACATCCCTATATTTGTAAACAAGGGTATACATGTAAGTATGCTAATCCTATGGATGCGCCAGGCAAATGCGTAAAAACAAGATGAATTTTTTTACTGTGTTGGAGCTGGGGTAGGAGTAGGGGCAGCAGGAGGTGGAGTGGGTTGGCCGCCGGAGAGGGCATTTTTAACTTCAGTCACGACCTGGTCCGGGGTATAAGATGCTTTGATTAAATAAGCCTGAGCGCCTAATTCAAACCCTTCTTTAATAACTGCTTCCTGGCCTAAATTAGTAAGTAGTATGGTGATCATTGGGGAATTGGGGTTATTAGTTTTAAACTCACGAAGCAACTGTAAACCATTTATTCCAGGCAACATAATATCCA
>CAZWTE010000003.1:16707-30313 GCA_964637465.1 uncultured Gammaproteobacteria bacterium
ACTAAAAAGCCGGCTTTTGTTAGTTGCCTGGTATAAAGCTCCCTGATAAAATCTTCGTCTTCAACCAGTAGTATTTTTTTTGCTGCCGGATCCATATCCTATTATTTTATATGAAATTTTTAATAATTCAAAGCCCCAGTTTGTATAGCCTGGGATGTGAATTTACTACTATCCAAAATACCGGCGCTTTGGGTTACAATGGGTAAAGTAAAAGAAAACCGGCTGCCTTTTCCTACTTCAGATTCCACCCAGATTTTACCATGAAGCTTGTCTATAATTGATTTGGCAATATAAAGCCCTAAGCCGGTTCCTTTATTGGCTTTTTGCTCCGTGTTGGAAACCCGGAAGAATTTAGAAAATAAGTGAGGCATCGCTTCTTTAGGAATACCAATGCCGGTGTCAGAAACAGATGTGGTCACTTCTGCAGGGGAAACTTGAGTTGTAATCTCCACTTTTCCGCCTGGATTTGTATAGTTGATGGCATTGGCTGCCAGGTTAGTAATAACTTCTCCTAACCGGATTGGGTCAGCCAGCACTCGAGGTAAGGTATTTGTAGGAGGGATTAAAGTTAGGACGATTTCTTTTTGAGCAGCTTGGCTTTTCAGGTCTTCAACTACTTTGGAAAGAATGGGGAGATAATCAGTTGGTTCGGGAGAGACAGCCAGTTGTTCACGTTCGATTTTGTTGACGTTTAACAAGTTTTGGATTAAGGTTTGCAACTGTTGAGCAGCGGTAAACGCTTTATTTAAAAGATCAAAGCTTTCTTTGGTAATATTGTCTTTATTCTCGCTTAAAAATACCGATAGATATCCAATTATACCGGTAAGCGGTGTTTTTAGCTCATGTGAGGCCATAGATACAAAATCCAGCTTCATTTGTTCCAACTCTTCCTCTTTGGACAAATCATGTAATATTAAAATGCAGTTTATGTTAGTCTGCACTGTACCGCTCACCTGAGCAGTTGTTAGGTTGACCTTGGTTTGTTTGCCCGCTTTTCCTACCAATTTGGCAGACTGGTTAAAATCTCCCTGACAATAGGTTTTAGATAAAATTTCATCTGCGTCCGAAAATAAATGAATCAGTTGATCCAGGGGTTTTCCGACTACCTCATTTGCCGGGTAGCCGGTTAATTCTTCTGAGACTTTGTTGAAAAAAATTATATTTTTGTTAAAATCTAAAGCGATAATTCCGTCTACGATAGAAGAAAGAATTTCATTAAATTTGTTTTTTTCAGAAACTGCTATCTGTTGGTCATTCTCCAGATTTCGGATTAATTTTGCCAGTTTTTCTGCCATAAGGTTAAATGAATTTCCTACTTCTTCGAACTCGTCATCAGTCCTTATATCGGTTCGAATATTAAGGTTACCGCTGGAAAAATCCCGGGTACTTTTAGTAAGAATATTGAGTGGTTTTAATATCCAAAATAAAACTACGGTAGCTAAGCTAGCGCTAAATAAAGCTATCAAAATAGAAAACAAGGGATTAAGCGGAATTAATAATCCAAGTAGGTAAGGCAGGATTACAGCCAATACCGTAATTATAGTGACTTTTAAGTGAAGCCCCCTTTTTAATATTTGCTTCATTATATCCAGCGTATCAAATGGATGATTTAAGGTCAAGGAATTTGGTATAATTCTTTGGCTTGCCGCGTTCGTCTAGTGGCCTAGGACATCGGATTCTCATTCCGAAAATCAGGGGTTCAACTCCCCTACGCGGTACTGAAAGAGATTTTGTTAGATAGATTACTGAACAAAGATGGACCAGGTTTGACAATATACCAAACTTCAACTAGAATTTGTCCAATTTAGTTTAATTAACCTCATTTATTATGAATGTCAATAGTAGTCAAAACCGGAATATAAGCACGAAAAACGTATACCTGACCGCTAATGGTTTGTCTGATGCTAAGACAGAATTGGAGTTTTTAAAAAAGACTAAAAGATCGCAAATTGCCGAAAGGATTCATCAGGCCAGGGAATATGGGGATTTGGCGGAAAACTCCGAATACGATACGGCCATGGAAGAACAGGCTTTGACGGAAAACCGGATATCGGAACTGGAAAATATTCTTAAGATGGCGAAAGTTATAGCTAGTCCTAGTGCCCAGGATTTTGTGGTGATCGGATCAACGGTTAAGATTGAGATGGATGGCGGGATTGATGAGTTTACTATTGTGGGACGGGTTGAGGCAGATCCTTCAAAAAAAAGAATCTCCAACGAGTCACCTTTAGGTGCAGTCTTAGTGGGAGCTAAAATTGGAGAAGTAGTTGAAGTGGCAACACCAATTGTCAAATACAAATGTAAGGTTTTGGATATAAAATGACAGATTGAGTATGCCTTTGGATCAAGCAGCCCAGCTTCTCCTTTTAAAAATTTCCAGCTTCAGTTATACTTTAGCCATATTCATATGTATTGGGCAGATCGGGTCGCAAAAGAAATCATAGACTCAGGAAAATTTAAGCCTTATTGGGTGGATGATATGTTTACCCCATCAGGCTTTGCCCATATTGGCTCTTTGAGGGGTCCGTTAGCGCATGATTTAATTTATAAAGCTTTGCAGCATGCTAATAAGGGAGTGAAGTTTACTTATATTTTTAATGATTTTGATCCGATAGATGGTTTGCCTCCAGAATTACAAAAAGATTTTTCCAAATATCTTGGTTTTCCGTTAAGGAATGCCCCCTCACCAGAAAAGGGTTTTGATAGTTTTGCTGCCTATTTTGCAGATGACTTTAAAAAAGTTTTAGATACCTTTGGAGTAAAAGCAGACTATCTTTCCTCTTTTGATATGTATAAACAAGGCAAGTTTAATGAGGCAATTAGAATTGCTTTAGATAACGCAGATAAAATTCAAGATATTTACCAGAGAGTGAGTGGAAGCAAAAAGAAAGAAGCTGGTTGGTTGCCTTTACAAGTAATTTGCCAAAACTGTGGTAAATTAGGGACTACTCGGGTGCATGACTGGGATGGCAAAACTGTGGCTTATACTTGTGAGCTTAATATGGTGAAGTGGGCTGAGGGTTGTGGATACAGCGGCAGGATCTCCCCTTTTGGAGGAAACGGGAAATTGCCCTGGAAGGTTGATTGGCCGGCGCATTGGATGGTGCTTGGTATAACTATCGAGGGGGCAGGAAAAGATCACTCGTCAGCAGGGGGATCAAGGGATATTGCCAGGGAGCTTTGTAAAGAAGTTTTTCATATAGAGGAACCATATAACTTGCCTTATGAATTTATCTTAATTGGTGGTAAGAAGATGGCTTCATCAAAAGGCTTGGGGCTTAAAGCAAGGGATGTAAAACTATTATTGCCTCCGGAAGTAGCCAGATTTCTTTTTGCCAGAACGGATTATAAGAAGGCTGTGGAATTTGATCCAATTGGCACCATGGCTATCCCTGACCTTTTTGATGAATATGACAGGTGTTATCGGGCCTATGCTAAAGATTCTAATGAAGACTTATCCAGGACATTTGAAATGTCGCAGATAGATAAGCTGCCGCCAAAGGCAAAAACTCTTTTGCCCAGATTTAGGGATGTTGTAAATTACATCCAAATGCCGAATATTGAAATCTTGAAAAAATATGAAGAAATCAAAAGCGGAAAATTATCGGAGATAGAAATATATATTATTAAGGAAAAGGCGGAATATGCAAAAATTTGGTTAGAAAAATATGCACCGGATGAATTTAAAATTCAACTTAGTGAAGTTTTACCGGAAAAAGCAAAAGAATTAAGTGAAGAACAAAAACAATTTTTAAAGAAATCTATTGACCTGATCGCAGAAAATGATGATCCGGAAAAGCTGCAACTGGCTTTATATAATTTAACAAAAGAACTAAAATTTGATGCCAAAAAAGCTTTTTCCGCCATTTACATTTCTTTAATCGGTAAAGAATTCGGTCCCAAAGCCGCCTGGTTCTTACTGTCTTATCCTAAAAAAGATGTTATAAAGCGTTTGCAGGAAGCTACAAAATGAATATATCTGATTTAAAGAAAATTTTGAAAGTTTTTTTGACGCTGCAGTGGGCAAAGGAGTTGCCCCGCCAGGGTTTTATTGCCATGGGGTTTAAAAGGAATGAAGCAGATTCTGTTGCAGCACATAGTTTTTCCACTTGTTTGCTCGCATATTTTTTGGCTAAGCAATTGCAAAAAGAAGGAGAAAAAATTGACCCTGAACAGACATTAAAAATGGCACTGTTTCATGATGTCGGTGAAACAATAGTTGGAGATGTCGGGACCTTTGTAAAAAATATGGCAGGAGGGGTATTTAAAAATATAGAAGAAGAAGGGGTAAAAGCATTGGTAGATGAATTGGATTCAAGAGATGAGATTATAAAACTGGTTGAAGAATATAATGATAGGAAATCAGTGGAAGCAAGAGTGGTTAAAGCAGCAGACAATCTGGATGCTTTGGCTCAAGCCAAGGGTGTACCCGGAGCCCAAAATGCGTTAAAATATTTTAAACAGGTATATCATATTACTAAATTTGATTGGCATAAAAAGGCAGTGGATATGATATTATCCGGAGAGGTGGAACCGGAAAGAACCTGGCAAAAACATTAATATGTTAGACATTAATTATATCCGGGAAAATTTAGATAAAGTAAAGAAAGCTGTTGAAGCCAGAAAATCTGGCGTGGATTTAGATCAGTTGCTGAAACTGGATACAAAAAGAAGAGAGCTTATCGCAAAAGTTGATGAGCTTCGGGCAAAAAGAAATGAAGCAGCCAAAAATAGGGATAAGGGTTTAGGGGTTAGGGTCAAGGGTGAATTACAAAAATTAGAAAAAGAATTATCAGAAATAGAAACACAATATAAGGATTTAATGCTTTTGGTCCCGAATATTTTAATGCCGGATGTGCCGATTGGGGATGTTTTACAAAATAAGATTATCCGTAAAGAAGGGGAGCCAACTAAATTTTCTTTCAAACCAAAAGACCATATCGAGTTGGGTAAACTTTTAAATATCATTGATTTTGACAGGGGGGTCAAAGTTGGGGGGTTTAGGGGTTACTATTTAAAAAACGAAGGGGCGAAATTGCATTGGGCAGTTTTGCAGTTTGCTTTTGACCATTTAGTCAGGAAAGGATTCTCGCCGGTAGTTCCGCCGGTAATTAATCGCAGATTTGCTTTGTTGGGAGGGGGGCAATTTCCCTGGAACGAAGAAGATACCTACAAATTAGGTGAGGATGATTTTTTGGTAGGTACTGCTGAGATCCCTTTGATGGCTATGCATGCCGATGAAACTTTTGATCTCAAAGACCTGCCCAAAAAATATGTTGGTTTATCATCCTGTTTTAGAACAGAGATTGGTTCTTACGGTAAAGATACAAAAGGGTTGTATAGAGTACATGAGTTCTATAAAGTGGAACAGGTAATTTTGTGTGAAGCCTTGGAACAGGATTCCTTAGGCTTTTTTGAGGAATTGCAGGATAATAGTGAGGAGATTTTGCAAGAGTTAGGTCTTCCCTACCAGGTGGTGGTTTTGTCATCGCAAGACATGGGGAAGAAAGCAGCTTTAACTTATGATATAGAAACCTGGATGCCCTCTCGTGATGGTTATGGCGAAACCCATTCCAATTCCATAGTTTTGGATTTTCAAACCAGGAGGTTAAAGATTAGGTATAAAGACAAAAATGGCCAGGTGAAATTCTGCCACGCTTTAAACAATACTGCCATTGCTTCACCCCGGATTTTAATTGCCCTGCTGGAAAATTTTCAAACTGAAGATGGTACTGTCAAGATTCCTGAAGTCCTGCACCGCTATGCCGGCTTTACAGAAATTAGCCCTAGAGAATAATTTAAACTAATCTTATGCCTGAAAATGTTGATCTCGAACCAGAACGGTTATCAACCTCCTCAGTCGTAGAAAAACTTAATCCTTATGAAATAGTTGATGCCGACGGAGCAACCAGACAGGTCTTTACATTCAGAACTAAGCAATATCAAATACCAGTAGTCTTTTTCTCCAGAGAAGACTTGCCATTTAATAGGGATATTTTAATAGATAAACAAGGCTATATATTAGCAGAACCTTGTAAATTTAGGCCTGTCAAAGAGTGGAAAGAATTTATCGAGGATGTGCAAGAGGCATCAATAGGAAAAAAAATTGTTGATCCCACGGAGCTAGGATATAGATTCAATGGATATCAGAACGTAAACAAAACAGTATTTTTTGTGGAGAATACACCAGTTCATTTGTTGGATTTCGCTTTTTGTTTAGGATTTGAAGATCGGGCATACAGAGTTGCTAGACAAAAAGCAACGGAAGGAATCTTTACGCTTGAAGCAAAAGACCTTGTAGAGAGTTTAATTTCAGCAACAATTATTGGCGATAATGGTGAGAAAAAAAGACGAACAGGGCAAGAAGGAGAGGCTTTAGTTATACTCGCTTTATTAGGAAATTCTGATGCTCAAAAAATTGTAGATTATAAAAAAGTAAAACTGAATGAAATTGATAGGGCAGACCAAGAAGTAAAGGAGAATAGTTTTAAAAATGAATATCAAGGTGCAATAGCTCGTGGTGAAAGACTAACTATAAGGGGAAAAACTGCTTATCACACAACAAACTTTTGTCCTCAAATTACACCGGATGGAGCAGAGATTGGATCAACCTTTGACGAAACACGAGGTCAAGCTTTAATTAATACGGTTCATTTTTCTTTAGTCGGTCCGGTAAATAAAGCATTAGGTGGTGGAGAATGGGAAAATATGGACTACGTAATAATAGGTGATTTGCTAAAAATCAAGGATGCCAATGGTAATCCCAGAAAGATGGGCGAAATTGATACATACTGGACTGTTGCTCCTGGAGATAAATTATTAGTCCCTGGAGCGCATATTATTATGCCAGGAAAACTACCTTCTGGAGAAATCAGAGTAACTGAAGAAAATGTTACTAAATATAAAAAAGGGCCTTTATCACCAGCAGATATTGATCGCCTTTTTAAAGATTACCACCACTCTAGTTATGACAATGAAAAGATTGAAGAAAATATTAAAAGCGCTTTTCATAGAAAAATATGGATTGAAAATATTAGATTTGATGTATTAATTAATAATCTAAGAACTCAAGGTATCCGCAGTACCGTTGAATCTGTTCTTACAGATTATTACCCAAATTACACAACAAATGACATTAGAGCAATTATTAGATCCATAGAAGCATATTTAGTAACTTGTATCAGGAATGGTGGCTTTTCTACTTATCTTGGAAGTGGTGAAAATTCAACCAATTCTTCTCAAATAAATTTATTGGCATGGTCGTGGGGTGCCGATGGAACAACCGCAAGAATGGTGCATTTTTTTGATAGTGAGACATGGGGAGATAGAGCTAACAGTATTTTCTATTTTTTTAAAAAGGTTAGCGAAGTTCAACAGGAAATAGAGGACGCTAAAAAAACAGGCAGCATGATTTTAAATTGTGAACTGGGTCCTGGATGTTATGGATTACGTTATAATGATGTCTATGATAGAATAAAGGTTATGACGGCTATTAATACTGCCAAAAAAGAACGGAAAATCAGCCAGGATCCAAAAATAAGAGCGATGCATTATTTAGCAGGTTTGATATAAAAAATTGATCACTATCCACAATCAACAGTAAATGAATACAGAACTCTCAGAGATACTTTTGGGATTTAAAAAAGCTCTCCGGTTATTGGATTCCCAGAAATAAATATGATCAATATAAGGGATTTGGAAAAAGAAATAGAATTAATTAAACAAAGGAATAAACGGGTAGAAGTGGATAAAGCTTGGGAAACTTCCTGGATCAGGAAAGTTATTATTGCGGTACTTACATATATTGTAGTTGCGGTTTTCTTCTGGTTTGCTGGTGTAACAAATCCTTTTATTAATGCCATTATTCCGGCCCTGGCTTTTATTCTATCAACAGCTTCCTTGTCCTTTTTTAAAAATTTGTGGCTAAGATGTATCTACAGAAGGTAAGTTGCTAAAATTATTGTCTTTCCTGTTGTTGTCTTTGGCGGAGGGTGTCTATGATTGATGAACCACTTGCCTGTGTAGGTTGTGTGTTGTTGCCATCGAGCTCTCCAAAGTTGGCAGAACCACTGGCTGCAGGTTGCTCTGAAGGTTGCTCCTCAGGTGCGGCAACAGGTTGCTGGGCCGGTTTAATTTCTTCATTAGCAGTCTTGGGGGTTGTCACCGCCGGTAAACTGGTGGTGGTCTTAGCTGGTTGACCAATGCCTAATATAAAATAAGCAGAAGCTCCTATGACTAAAACCAGTAATCCTCCCCCTACACCAAGCAGCCATTTTGGTATACCCTTGTGTTCCTCGGCCGGTAGGGATGGTACTTCAGGATTTGATCCGGAACCGGAAGGAATAATTACGGTTTCAGGATCAGGCGAGGCAGGTTCCGGTTGGGTGTTATTCGTGATTAAGTGAGAAAGATCTGTCGGGGCAGGTTCTGCGATGCTGTCCCAACTTGGTTGAGTTGTTTGAGGTATAGAATCTGATCCATCAATGGCAGGAGGCTGAGCAGGTGCTCCTAAAGGATTGTCTAGAGAGGAAAGGGAAGGTGTGACTTGTTCCGGTGGAGCGGTCGGAGGCATAAAGGTTGGTGTTGGTTCAGGCGGAGTAAGAGCTTGGTTTTGGGGTAAGTTTGTATCAGATGATGGTTGTGGAATGGTTGGCCATGCGTTGGAGTCGGGCGTTGTTATATCAGGGTAGGTTTGAGGCGATGAAGGCCAGGTGCCGGGTGATACAGGTTCAGTTACAGGTTGAGAAGGGTTTGGCCATATATCGGCAGGGATAGGCGGAGCTTGGGTTGGTTCAGGCACAACTGGAGTTGGTGTTGGTTGGATCGGATCTGAGGACCACGTCTGAGTTGGCGCGGAGGCTGCAGTCTGTGGTGATGGGTTTGGTTGCGGATAAGCAGGGGCAGCAGGCCATGCATCAGCCGGCGGCGCAGTCATATTAGGAACAGATGAAGTCGGATCGTTTTGGTTGTCCATCAGGGCAGTTTTTAGACATTTTTAGTTTATGAAACATGAGACTAATTGTCAATGATCGGAATACTGTTAAGCTTCAGGGTCTGACTCAACCCGGCTTCGCAAATGGATAATATTCAGGTATAATAAGCAGATTATGTTAGATTTTTTCGGGAAATTTCTAGATTCAAATGAACGGGAAATAAACAAGCTAAAACCGATAGTTTCGGCAATTAATTTTTTTGAAAAGAAGGCGGCAAGATTAACTGACCAACAACTTAAGAGTAGCTTCGCTAAATTCAAATTGGAACATGAACGCGGCAAAAGCCTGGACGAACTTTTACCGGAAGTCTTTGCTTTAGCTCGGGAAGCTGCTCAAAGAACAATCAAACAGCGCCATTTTGACGTACAAATGATGGCGGCAATTACTTTACATCAGGGAAAAATTGCCGAGCAAAAAACAGGTGAAGGTAAGACCCTTTCGGCAACTCCGGCCATATTTTTGAATGCAATCTCCGGTAAAGGGGTGCATCTGGTGACCGTTAATGACTACTTAGCACAAAGGGATTGCGGTTGGATGGGACCAATCTATCATGCTTTGGGTGCCACTTGCGCCACCATTATTCACGAGGCGGCTTTTATTTATGATCCAAAGTATAAAAATACTGCACATGAAGATAAACGCTTGCAACATTTGCGTCCGGTTACCAGAAAAGAGGCTTATGAGGCAGATATAACTTATGGAACCAATAATGAATTTGGTTTTGATTATCTTCGGGATAATATGGTTTTTTCCCTGAAAGACCAAGCGCAGAGAGGTCATTATTTTGCAGTAGTTGATGAGGTAGATTCGATTTTAATTGATGAGGCGAGGACTCCTTTAATTATTTCCCAGCCCGCCCAAGAAGCTACTGAAAAGTATTATGAATTTGCTAAAATTATTGATTCACTTTCCCCTTCTGATTATGTGGTGGATGAAAAACTAAAAACCGCCCATTTAACGGAAAACGGCATATTAAAGATTGAAAAAATATTGAAGGTAGACAACTTGTATGAAAAGGATTTTTCTACCCTCCATCATTTGGAAGAAGCCTTAAAGGCTAAGACCTTATTCCAAAAAGATAAAGACTATGTGGTCAAGGAGGGAGAGGTAATTATTGTTGATGAATTTACCGGAAGACTCATGTTGGGAAGAAGGTATTCTGAAGGGTTGCATCAGGCAATTGAGGCCAAAGAGGGTGTTCACATCCAACAAGAATCTCAAACCTTGGCTACTATTTCTTTCCAAAATTACTTCAGGATGTATGAAAAACTGGCCGGCATGACCGGGACTGCGGCCACCGAAGCGGAAGAGTTTAATAAGATCTACAAGCTTGAAGTGGTGGTCATTCCGACAAATAACCCAATGATTAGGGCGGACCACCCGGATACTATTTATAAAACCCAGGCTGCCAAATATACGGCTGTGGCCAATATGGTGGAGGATCTGCATAAAAAAGGCCAGCCGGTTTTAGTGGGTACTACCGCCATTGATAGGAATGAATTTTTATCAGATTTACTAAAAAGAAAAGGTATTTCTCATGCTTTGTTGAATGCTAAAAACCACGAAAAAGAAGCGGAAATTATCTCACATGCCGGTGAAAAAGGGGCAGTAACTGTGGCTACTAATATGGCAGGGAGAGGTGTAGACATTATTCTAACCAAAGGTATAGATAAACTGGGGGGATTGTATGTGATAGGGACAGAAAGGCATGAATCAAGAAGGATCGATAACCAGCTGAGAGGGCGGTCCGGCCGCCAGGGGGATCCGGGGGAAACCAGGTTTTTTGTGTCTTTGGAAGATGATTTAATGAGGATTTTTGGCGGTGAGCAGGTTTCCAAAGTAATGAACTTTTTGAAAATGCCGGAGGATGTGCCGATTGAGCATGGCCTAATCTCTAAAGCTATAGAAGGCGCCCAAAAGAAGGTGGAAGGACATAATTTTGATATCCGGAAACACACTGTTGAATATGACGATGTGATGAATCAACAAAGAAAGATTATTTATGAAGTCAGAAAAAAAGTTTTGGAAACTGCCTCCCCTGTCATTCCGAGCGAAGCGAGGAATCCTGCTTTAAAAGAGGAAATCCTGCAGAAGATTGAGCAGGAAATAAATAATATTGTCACTATTAATTCCGAAGAAGGTGTTAATGCTGCAAAAATTGCCGAAGAGTTTAGCACGATGATTCCGGTAGATGAAAATAGCCGAAAAGAGATTGAAAAGAAAATAGGGACGATCCCTGATCCTCAAGAAATTACCCAATTTTTAGCGGGGTTATCGGGAAATTTTTATGAAGAACGGGAAAAACAAGTAGGAACGGAGATAGCCAGGCAAATGGAAGTGTTTGTATATTTGAATACTATTGATACTTTATGGATTGAGCATCTGGATACCATGGATGATTTGCGCTCCGGAATTGGGTTGAGAGGCTATGCCCAAAGGGATCCTTTGATTGAATATAAAAGGGAAGGTTTTGATTTATTTGAGAAATTAATGGTGGAAATAGATTATGAAATTGTCCATAGGATTTATAAGGTAGCAGTACAAAACCAGCCTGTGCAAGTAGAACCACGAAGAATAGAGGTAGAGGAAAAACATCCGGAAATAGAGGTAGGGGTAGAACAGGAAGCGCAAGAGATGGGAGCAAAAGTCAAAATTGAAAGACCCGAGGGTTTAGAGGTTAAAGAGCAAATTATTTCCCCAGTTTTAACCCCGGGTTATGGCGGAACCAAAGTCACCATTGAAAGGGGCGGACAGGTGATAGCCCAGGAAACTTATGGTGAGCAGGGACAACTGACTAAAGCTCATGGTAAATTAGGCAGGAATGACCCATGTTATTGCGGATCGGGTAAGAAGTATAAACGTTGTCACTATCCTAACTGATTATATTGTTGTATCAATCTAAACTTTATATTTTAGTACCGCGCAGGAGTCCCATTTTGCTATATAAATCTATATCAAACTACTACACCAATTTTTGACTTATTTCTCACTATAAGTCTCCAAAAGTAACCATCGGGTACTCGTACATGGTCTGGACTTTACTTTTTAACGGTAAGAGGTTTATTATTAAATTAATGTCTCAAAAAGGATTTATATCAACAACTTTAATTATTCTGTTTATTGTACTTGCCTTTGTGATGGGATTATATCTGGGAATTAGTAAATACCAGGATATTTATTTACTAAAAAAAAGAATACTGCCTCCTGCGAATAATTCTTTCAATAGCACTAAAAATGATACTGTAATTAATAGCTCTAAAAGTATAAGTAAAGCTCAACCAGCAACGTTAAAATTTCTTGAATTAGATATTAGATGGACTGATGACCGTGACTATAGGCAAACAAATGGTATTTTTATTAATAACTATGGCTATGTAAAAGGTGTTTTGCAGCAAGCTTATATTGTTCCAAGTTCTGCTGCTTCAAATATTCCGCCATATCTTTTAACAAATGAGGAGGTCAAAAATTCAACTGCCTTTTTGGTTCTTCATTCTAATTTTAGAGATATTAGAACAGCAGATGCAGATAGGATGATTAGCGGAGATTACTATTATAGAATTAGAAGAGATAAGCAAGATGTTTCTCCGGTTTATGGCTCGGTACGATTGTCTCCTCAAGAGAATGGTGATGTTGATGTAGTTTTTCCAATAAATAAAGAAGAAACAAAATTTCAAATACTTGTAGGTCCCTTTAATAAAGCCAATTTAATAAACATAGATTTCAGTAGTACAAAGGTTAAAGGAATAATTGGAGTGTTTGATTGGGATAAAGGATTTACAGTTAATAGCAACTAGTGAATCTGTGTTTAGAGCAACTGTTTTATGTGGTACCATGTTTGGATAGTATCTCAAAATCACTTTGTGTTTGGCAATTTTTACAAATTTGCGCAAATATGTAATAGTAAATTTACACTATGAAAAAGAGGCTTTTGTATTACGAGTTGGTAAAGTATCTAGCTCATAAAAATGCACTGCTTATTACCGGAATGAGGCAGGTTGGAAAAACTACCCTCATGCGTCAAGTATTTGAGGATGTAAAAGAGCCTAAGTTGTGGTTTGATTTTGACAATCCACTCGACCAAAAGGTCTTTGAAGATGAGGATTACAGGGTAATTTATAAAACACTCACCGATATGGGATCAAAATCTGGCAAATTGTCAGTGTTTATTGATGAGATTCAAAATTTCCCTGAAATTACAAAAGTCATTAAATATCTTATTGATCATCATAGTACTAAATTCTATTTAACCGGGTCCTCCAGTTTCTATCTTAAAAATTTATTTCCTGAGTCGTTATCTGGTCGCAAATTCTTGTATGAACTTCCTCCGTTGAGTTTTCAAGAATATCTTTATTTTAAAGATGCAGTCTCACTAAAAGAAGTTCAAAACATTACCTTGCAGGATGCATATAAGAAAAACAGTATTTTTACTCACAAAGCAAGAATTTCCGAATATGAGGATTTCCTTACCTATGGTGGCTTCCCTGAAGTGATAACAACAGAAGATAAAGATACAAAAATAATGGTACTCAAAAATATTTTTGCCTCGTTTTTTGTTTATGATATTAAGATTCTATCTGATTATTCAGATATTCGAGAGCTTCGGGATATAATTT
>CAZWTE010000004.1:0-30237 GCA_964637465.1 uncultured Gammaproteobacteria bacterium
AATAATTAGGTTTTTCTTTCTGATATTTATTGTCTTAGTTTTTCCGCCAAAAGCCTATGCTTATTTGGATCCGGGAACAGGCAGTTATTTTTTTCAGATGATTATCGGTGTAGTTATTGGCGGATTTGTCAGCATCAAGCTGTTTTGGAAAAGGATTAAAGATTTTTTAAATGGGAAAAAAGACAATTAGGGTTTCTGCCTCATTTAAAGATCCGAGCGGCTATGTATTTAGCCGGAATGGAAAAATATTCCGCAGGGTAAATCCCGTATATTTTTCAGAGTATAACCAACTCGTAAAATCCGGGTTATATCGACGACTCACGGTCGAAAAATTACTTATCCCTCATAAGCTAATTAGCCAAAGTTCAAAAGAGTTAATAATACAACCATTGGAAATTCCGTTTATCTCTTACCCCTATGAATGGTGTTTTAACCAGCTTAAAGATGCGGCAATAACTACTTTAAAAGTTCAAAAATTAGCTTTGGATTACGGAATGAGCTTAAAAGATGCCAGCGCTTACAATATCCAGTTTTTAAAAGGCCAGCCTGTTTTAATAGATACTTTGTCTTTTGAAAAATATGATAATGGGCAGGGATGGCATGCTTACCGCCAATTTTGTATGCATTTTTTATCACCCCTTTTACTGATGAGCGTTATTGATATCAGGTTAAACAAACTACTCCAAATATATTTAGATGGTATACCTTTGGATTTAACCAGCTCTTTATTAAATTATAAATCCTGGCTTAACCTGGGAGCATTAATCCATATTAAGGCTCATGCAAAAGCAGAGCATAAATTCTCTAAAGTTGACCTAAACAAAGCTCCGGCGTTTATGAAGCTGCAGGATCTGTATGGGCTAGTGGAGCATTTAGATAGTACCACCAGGAAATTAAACTTTAAAAATCAAATAACAGAATGGTCGAATTATTATCAGCAAACAAACTATTCCAAGAAAGCATTAAGCTGTAAAGCAGAAATAGTTAAATCCCTAATCAAACAAGTAAATCCAAAAATAATTTGGGATTTAGGGGCAAACGACGGAACATTCAGCAGGCTAGTTTCTGATAAGGCTTTTGTTGTTTCATTTGATATTGATTCTTTGGCGGTAGATTACAATTACAGATTTAATAAAGTACACAAAAACAAAAATTGCCTCCCGCTTTTGTTAGACATAACAAACCCATCTCCGGGTTTGGGTTGGGCTAATCAAGAACGAGTGCCATGGTTTAAGAGAGGATCGGCTGATCTGATAATGGCACTAGCTTTAATCCATCACCTGGTTATTTCATATAATTTAAATTTTGCTATGATAGCAGACTTATTTAGCCGGCTGGCACAGTATTTAATCATCGAATTTATTCCAAAAGAAGACAGCCAGGTACAAAGGCTGTTGAGAAATAGAAAAGATATCTTTACCCATTATAATCAATCAGAATTTGAGCAAATTTTCAAAAAAAGGTTTAATATTCTTTCAGTCCATAAAATTAAAGATTGTCAGAGAACTATATATTTAATGAAAACAAAATAAGGAAACAAATAATTATGGATAAGCGTATATATTTTTTTGCTTTGGCAGCATACGGAAAAGGTATCTCGGGAGGAGACAGGATTTTTATTGAGTTTGCCAGGAGGTGGAGCAGGAAGTTTCAGGTGGTAATTTATTTAGAGAGGGATGGTTACCAGATGTGCAAAAGACAGAAATTGAATGTATCAGGTATCAGGTATCAGGTATCAAGTATGGAAGGGCGGGGCAGGTTTGGATTTGCCGTTAATTATCTGGCGCGGATTATTAAGGGAATAAAAATTGGTTTAACGCTTAAATTAGATAATTCTGAGAAGGCTATTGTTTACTCAGCTTCGGAATTTTGGATGGATTCATTACCCGCCGTCATGCTGAAAATGCGCTTTCCAAAAATCAAATGGGCAGCTGCCTGGTACCAGACAGCACCGGGTCCTTTTCAGGGGTTTGCGGAAGGGGCAAGAAAAGAAAAGCATTATTTATCGGCCCTGGTATACTGGTTAATCCAGTTTCCGATTAAGCCTTTGATTTCCCGATTTGCGGATTTTGTTTTGGTTAATAACGAGGAAGAGAAAAAAGAATTCCCCGTCCATAACAGAAAAAACAGGACGATAGTTGTATCAGGGGCTATAGATATTAAAAGGATTGAAAAATGGAAAATGGAAAATGGAAAATTTACTAAAATTTATGATGCTGTTTTCCAGGGCAGGTTTCATCCGCAAAAAGGGGTTTTAGAACTCATTGATATCTGGAAGAAAGTAGTAGATAGAAAACCTGATGCCAAATTGGTGATGATAGGGGACGGACCACTGATGAAAAGTGTAAAGTTAAAAGTTAAAAGTGCAAAGTTAGAAAACAATATAATCCTCAAAGGATATTTATTTGACGGGGAAGATAAGTATCGGATTTTTTCCCAAAGTAAAATTGTAGTCCACCCGGCATTTTTTGATTCCGGCGGCATGGCTGCAGCCGAAGCCATGGCTTTTGGGTTGCCTTGCGTAGGTTTTAATTTAGAATCTTATAAATATTATTATCCTGAGGGTATGGAAAAGGTAAAGGTGGGGGATCTGGCAGCATTTGCCGATAAAGTAATGGAGCTTCTGCAAAATAACAATTTATACAACCGGGCGGCCAAACAAGCGCAACACTTAATTGGCTGCAATTGGTCATGGGACTTGCGGGCTCGCCAAACCCTTCAAGCTTTGCTAGAATAATTTCCGGTATGAAAGAATTTTTACCGGGTGTTTCAGCAGTTATCCCTAGTTTTAATGATAAGGAAAAAGTTTTTCGGCTTTTGGATTCACTGAAAAAATCAGCTTATCCCAAATTAGAGATGCTTGTCGTGGCTAATGGCGGTTATGAAACCATAACTGAGGGGCGAAAAAAATACAGATGGGTAAAATGGATAGATGCCGGCAGAAAGAATATCGGCCAAACAGGTTGTTACAATCTGGGAATTGCTTATGCGAAAAAAGACAACCACATTCTTTATATTGATTCTGATGTTGTAGTTTCCAAAAATATGGTGGCAGAACTGGTGAAAACTTTACAGTCTGGCCTGAAGATCGGCATTGTCACACCCATGATTTTGTATTTATCAGATAAAAGTTTTGTAAACCAGGCAGGCGCTCATGTTAATTTAACAACCGGCCGGGTGCATGTTGGCTGGGGTCCAAAGAAAGATTTTTTGAAAGTTTGTGAAGTGCAAAACTCCGGTACCACAATGTTAATTAGCCGGAAAGTTGTTGATAAGATTGGCGGGTTTGATGATTGGTTTTTATGTTATTTTGACCCGGATTATTGCCTGAGGGCCAAAAAAGCAGGTTTTTCTACCTGGTATGAACCAAAAGCTATAGCCTATCATGACCAGTCAAAAGACCCTGATGTGTGGCGGCCAAGAGTATTAAGCAGGGCTTATCTTTTGGGAAGAAACAGGGTTTTGTTTATGAGAAGGCATGGAAATATGTTAACTTTTTCAATTTTTCTTCCTTTGCTTTTGGGTTATTACTTTTTTGAAACTGTCCGCTTCGGCAATATACTTAAGTTTTTCGAACTGTTACGGGGAAGCGTTGCAGGATACTTCTATCCGTTGACACCAGGTAATTTTGTCCCGCTACCGAAGATAAAAATTGAGTAAAAAAGGTGTGATAGAATAAATTGATATCATGCATAAAATATTACGAAATCGGTTTTTCTATCTCCTCTGTCTTCTGGTTATATTTGTAGCGATAAGTCAATACTCCTTAATGCAGCTGGTTGTAGAAAGAGGTTACCCGAGAGATGATTGGGGAAATTGGCTGACATTTAAATTTATCAGCGGTTCTTTGATTGATAAGGTAATACAAAATTGGCTAATGGCAGGGCCTCAGTTTCAAAGCTTCGGACTTTATTTAGGGGTGCTGGAGGCTGTATTTGGAGACAGGCATTACCTGTTTAATAATATTAGTATTTATTTGAAAACTTTGGCAACTATTTCTATTTTTGCGACGGTTTTTATAATTTCTAGAAATAAATTATTAGCTTTTCTAACGTCTCTGCTTTATGCAATTAGCCACTCTTCAGCCGGCGCGCTGGCTATTATGGTAAACGGGGGGGAATACCTGGGAATTATTTTAATGAATTTATCCTTAATATTTTATTACTTCTCTTTTAAGAAATTCCATATACTTAAAGTTTTCCTGGCCGGACTGTTTTTGTTTTTAGCTTTTACGGTAGCCGCTAACAGGGTTTATCCGATTTCTTTGATCATTTTTTTGGTGGAGGTATTTTTAATCTTTAAAAGAAAAACCAGTTTAAGGTTTTCATTGTTGAGGGTGCTTATAGTGATCAGCCCGGTAGTTTTAATAGTTTTATTCTCCCCAAAACATATTAATTACGGCCTGCAGGTAAAAGGTGATACCTTACAGCTTGTCCTAAACGGTAACTGGCAGCTACTTTTAACAAACACATTATCGGGTATAGGTTTTATGATAGTTAATTCAGAATTTATCAAACAAGCACACATCAGTTTAGCCATTTTTGAAAGCCTGGGATCATATATGAATTATTTAGCACAGAAGATCTTGTGGTTATTTTTGGTTGCTTTTTTGGTATTATCTGTTTTCTTATCAAAGAAACCAGTCAGGTTTTTCTTAACGGTTTTTAGCATCAATTTAATATTTGATATGCTAAATTATTTCATTAGCTCGCACTTCTTATTTTTACCTGCAAATTTAAGATTAGATCCGGATCAATACTTCTTTACATCCCAGGTTGCTTTACTAATTGCCTTTTTTGTTTTATCACTGGCAATAGCTTTGGTGGCAGAGTATTTCCGCGAAAAGGAAAAAAGAGCTATTCTGCTTTTGCCGTTTTTCTCTTTGCTGTTTTCAATAATGTTCCTTTATTCCCCATGGATAATTGCCGGAAAATATTATGCCTTATGGCCTGTGCACCGCTATCTGACAATACCTCAAATAGGGGTAAGCTTATTTTTCGCAAGCCTTGCGGTAATTTCATTTCAGCGGATACCGGGGCAATTCAGGCGTTACTTCATTTTGATTATTATGCCTTTATTGTTTTTTAACTATTTCCAGACCAGGCAGGAGATTAACGGCTTTTTTTCTGAATATATAATTGCAGGCTCAAATATTACAGCAGAGAGAGAGATGGAGGTTAAATTTTTAAAGGAAATACCTGCGGATAAACTGCTTGGCAATCTAATAATTTATATATCCCCCGGGGTAAATTCAGCTCAGTCGCAATACTGGCTGGCAGCTTTGGATATAAACAATATCCCAAATTGGTTATCATTAAAAAAATCTTATCTTTTCAGCAACGAAAAACTTTCCGGTTGTATAGGGAGCACTTCAGATATAACATTTCTTAAGGAAAAAGTTTTTAATAAAAATACAAATGAGTTTTCTATAAAGGCTAAGTGTTTTGATTATGTTTCCAATCCGATTTTGATTGATAAGGAGGACATGCTGTTTTCAGCAGATAATTTTTATGCATTTAGGGTGGAAGGAACAGAATTGATTGATATTAGAGATGATGTCTTAAGGGAGCTGCGGGTTGACTAAAGTCAGATAATATCAGCAATTTTCTCTCCCAGTTCCACAGCGTAATTTGTTCCTCTATCCCAAGGATAAACCATATCCATATTGGCAATGTAAATATTGATTAGAGGTGTTTGGAAAGTGGGAATTTTTTTAAGATAATCGGTTGTCACCACTGGTTGGGCAAAAGGATCAGTAGAAAGTCTGCAATCAAGAAGACTTTGTTTGTAGTCTGGATTTATAATTTTAAGATACGGGTCAAATTTTTTAAGAATCCTCCGGGCAGTTAGTTTCAGGTATGGATGGTTTGGGCGTAAGTAATTGCCTATATATAATATATGCTTGTCATTGTAAAATTTTCTGTCAATGAAGTTAGTATGGTCAACAAGAACCAAAAAAGGAAATTTTTTATCCGTAATATTTAACCAATAGGTTTTTTCCATAAAAGGTTTATCTAAAATTAAGATTAATACCTGGGCGCACAGGTGTTTTACGGAATTTATCTGCCTGATATAATTTGGCGGCAAACCTTGTGCTATATTGCTAAAAACCGGCGAGGGAAGAGTTACAATTACCTCATCGAATTTAAACTTTTTACCCCGGGTTTTTACGAAACAACCATCCTTATCACTATTTAAGCCGATTACCGGAGAATTCAGCTTAATTTCGCCGCCCATTTTCCTGATTTTTTGGCTTAAATGATCTGCGAAGGTCTGGAAGCCTCCTTTCGGGTAAGCCAGGGAAGGGGTCCTCTTTTTTATCCGTGCCCAAAACCATACCAAAGAAATATTGCTTTTGTAGCTGCCGAATTTAGCTGAGAATAAGGGATCCCAAATCAATTTAGTTGCTTTAACACCCATGTATTTTTTTATCCAGGTTAAGGCTAAATTTTTTTTGAAAACTGCCGGATTAAATATTAATTTTAAATATAGAGAGAAAAAACCAACTCTGATGCGGTCAATTAGCGGTAATGGTTTAAAGAATAGAAGCGAGGCAGCAGAGTCAAATGGGTGTAAATTTTCTTTTACATAAACATCTGTGCGCGGCCTGATAATCAGTACCCGGTGATTTATCTCTTTTGCAAGCTTTAATATCTCTTTATCAGCAGTAAACCAGTGATGGTAAGTGTTTTCCAGTGGCCACAGCCAGTCCGGTAGTCTAAAACCTTTTGCCAGCCCCCCGACATTATTTTCTTTTTCAAAGATTGTCACTTGACAACCCTTTTTTAAAAGCCGGAAAGCTGCCGTGAGTCCCGTAAAACCTCCGCCCAGGATTGCTACTTTTCGTTTAATCATCCGGATATTATAACTAACATAAAACTATTTACAAATAACCGATTGTTAGTTACAGTACAATGTTAATATGGGTAATAGACTAAAGAGTGCACCCGTTTCCGTAGTTATAGTGACTCATAACAGGACTGAAGATTTAAGAGAGTGTATTAAATCTTATATTGATTCAAGTTATAAGAATTTAGAAATTATTGTGGTTGATAATGGTTCCAAACCGCCGCTTGCAACCTGGTTGACAAAAAAATACCCCAAGGTAAAACTGGTTACTTCAGAATTCAATATCGGCGCTGCTGCCGGCAGGAACTTAGGCCTGAAAGAATCAAGAGGAGACTATATCTTATTTACCGATGATGATGCATATGCTGATAAAAACATGGTTTTTCATCTTGTTGAAGCATTCAGGCAAAAGAAAAATGCCGGTATTATCCAGCCTTTGGTTTATGACAAACAAAAGAAAAATCTGTTACAGGGGGCAGGACACGATATCAACCTTCTAACGGGCAGGATTAAAGCATGGGGAGTAAAGGAGGAGGACAGGGGTCAATACGAAGGGATCAGGGAAGTGCCGATGTGCGGTTGTGTTTGGATGGTAAAAAGAAACGTATTTGACAATATTGGTATTTATGATGAGGATTATTTCATTCCTTATGAGGATTCTGATTTTTCTATCAGGGTGAGAAAAGAGGGATTTAAGCTTTATTGTTATTCTAAAGCAAAAACATGGCACTTAGGAGTTAAATCAACTTTTGTGCATCCCTGGATAGAGTGGTTAGGGATTACTTCTCCCCAAAGGGCTTACCGGGTAGCCAGAAATAAGATGATTTTTATGAGAAAGCACTCGCCGCTGCCTGGTAGTCTAATCTTCTTTTTTATTTTAATGCCTGCCTATGCGGTTATCCACTCATTAATTATCTTTTTAGCCAGGCGTTTTGATATTCTTTTGCGGTATCAGCTGGGGCTTTTATCCGGCCTGTTTTATGCTTTAACATACCCGTTAAATAAAAAATTCGCTCAAGCTTACTGGGATTTTGACAGCCGGTTGAATGGTTTTAAGATGTTGCTTTTGGCCTGGACAGACCCGGTTAGCTGGATTTTAGATAAAAGGATTAAAACAGTATTGGATTTGGGATGCGGCCAGGGCAAGCCGATGGAATTTATCAAAATGCGGCTTAAAGTTAAAAAATCTGTAGGGGTTGATTTATTTGAACCATATATCAGGGAAGCAAGGCAGAAAAAGATTCACAGCCAATATTTATTTATGGATATCAGGAAAGTAAAGATGCCTGCGAAATCTTTTGATTTGGTGATGGCTTCCCATGTCCTGGAACACCTGCCGAAAGAGCCTGCCTGGAGAGTTTTGGAAAATATGGAAAAAATGGCAAAAAAACAGGTAATAGCAGTGACGCCAATAGGGGAGCATTACCACCAGCTGGAAGACGGAAATGTTTTACAGATGCACCTGTGCGCTTTTACCCCTGAGGATTTTATCAAAAGGGGTTATAAAATAAAAAAATACGGCTGGAAGTGGCTGCTTGGCGACCACGGCATTGTCCATACTATAAAAAATGACCCGGTGAGGAAAATGCTGTATGCTTTTAATTTCCTGGCGACACCCGTTTACTATTATTTCCAGGGCAGCTGTGATTATATTTTTGTTGCTTACAAAAACCTTCAAAATGATTAAAAAAAATCTTTTCCCGGCAACTCTTTTTGCAATTCTTGCAACAGTTTTGACCATTTCATGGTTTAAGGCAGGCCTTTTATATGGCGGAGGAGATGTCGGCATACCTTCATATGATCCTCAGAGAATTTTTGATATCACCAAATTTGTCTGGTGGGATGCATCAGCTCCCGGGACTACCGTACCGCAGGGATTAACTTCTGTTCCGTTTCAGTTTATCCAGATGATCCTGCAGAAATCAGGCCTTTCTTATATGTTGACCCAAGCCTCATTTTTCTGGATGGTTATTTTTTTAATAGGTTATGGAATGTTTTTAATGGCAGGAACAATTTTTGGCAAAGAGAAAAAAGGGCTTGCCGTACTTGCGGGCCTCTTTTATTTATTTAATCCCTATATGATGATCGAAATTTGGCACCGGTTTATCCATAATACCTTTTTTTTGGCAGCAGCCCTGCCTTTTATTTTTATTCTCTGGACCAGGTGGATAAGAGGAGGAAGGTTCGTTTCGCTTCTTACATTCCTTTTAATCAGCTTTTTAAGCTCTTATATGTTCGGAACGCTGGCTTTTATTGTGGTGATTGTGGTTATTTTGGCCTGGGTGGCGGCAGCAGAATTGTTGCCATGGAAAAATTTTGCAAATCTTAAACAGATTTCTTCCCGGTTTTTTTTCGGGGGGATTTTTTGGTTTTTGATTCAGGCATGGTGGATGTTCCCTTCTTTTGGGATTGCGCCGGCCCTTCTTTCCGCGCAGCATTCTGTGGAAGGCAGTCTTTCCACGCTCCTTTCGATATCTGAGCAGACAATTATTCCGTACAGCATTTTCGGCATAAATCCTTTCTATTTATATATCATCTCTGATTTTGGACCTGCTTATAATTCCATATATTTGAGACTGATCCCCTTTTTTGTTTTACTTTTTTTGATTCCGGGTTTTATTAAATCCCTGATGAGCAAAACATTATCAACCTGGGGGTTACTTTTTATACTGGGAATTTTTCTAGCCAAAGGCGCAGCTGCCCCTTTTGGCAACCTGTTTATTTTCGGCTTTAGCAACATATTTGCCTTGGGGGTTTTAAGGAACCCTTTTGAGAAGCTGGGGATTTTGATTCCTTTTTCAGGAGCCATCTTATTTGCATTGGGCGTAAATTTCTACCTGCAAAATCCAAAATTAAGAAAAAAAAGGCGGCCCGTACTTTTAGTAATGATCATAATTTTGGCCTTGCTTTTTGTAGTATTCCAATGGCCGGTATGGTCAGGTAAATTATTCGGCACTTTACAAAAACCTGCCTATGTTGAAGTACCGTCAACTTATATTGAGGCTGATGAATATATCAGGCAGCAGGATAAAAACGGCAATATTTTGCATTTGCCTTTAACTACCGGCGAAGCAGCGACATATTATTGGAAGCATGGGTTCAGCGGAGTAGAGTCATCACAACTTTACTTTAGTTCCCTTCCTTCCATTTCCCGGGGGTTTAATATCGCGTATGTAGATGATGCATTATCCGCTTTGTCAGCTATTTTTACCTTACCCCGGGCTGATAACAACAAAATTATTGATTTACTGAGGGCTTTTAACGTCCGTTTCATTATTTTACACAAAGATATGGAATGGCGCGGAGGACTCTTAAGCGATCCTGAGATTTTAGAGAGTACGCTTAATTCAAAAGATTTTCTTAAAAAGGAGGGGACTTTTGGAGATTTGACAGTTTACCGGATGGATGAAAATAATTTTGCCCCAAAGCTGCGCCTTTCCCAAAACCTGCAATATGTAAATCCGGGAAAAGAAAATTCCTACTGGCCGTGGCTTTTAAAGCAAGGTCCGGGAGACCTTGTAAGTCCCGCTGATAAAAAACCCGACGGCAATTTAATGGATCAGAGCACAGAGCTGCTTGTTTTGCCTGCTGCATATTCTTATTCTGACCGTCCTGTTTCCGCTAAAGATGCAGTTGATATGTTTGCGGCAATAAAAGTTTTACCCGGTTCACCGCTGTATTTTCTTGTTTGGGCAAAGGAAGGTATTAAGCTTTTCAGCATGAACCAAACCGAAAAGCTTCAGTACAGGATTACTCTGGCTGGTAAGAGACTGGCTGAAAGCTTTAAGGTCAAAGAGAAAAAACCAGGTGTCAGTATTGTGCCGTTCCTTAGAGGTTACCAGAAATCTTTAGTAAGGTTGAGTGGGCTTGAGGACAGCGATCCTTCCCTTGGTGATATATTGGCCCGCCATCTTGCTGTTTTGGATTATTTGATTTCAGCCTTGGAAGGCAAAGAAAAAGAAGAGGCAATTGAGAGCAAAAGAGTACTGACCGGCAGGATGAAGCCGGCTAATCTTTTGCCGCAGTTTGAGATAAAAGAAAATCAGGATTTACCTAAAACTGACCGGTTGATTTCTGCTTTCCAAATTCCTTATGCCGGGACTTTCGAAGTTCTGATGGCTTTACAAAACGGAAGGGATTTTTACCAGAATGGGTTAATGAAAACCAGCTTTCAGATTGATGATTCTGTTGTTAATCTGTCCGGTTTGCTTAAAGATCCTTTTATATCCTATGGATATTTTGCTTTTACGCCTGGCCTGCACGAAATAAGTTTCTATTCCGCTCTTTCTGATAACATGTTTGATAGTGCCGGGCTAGGTAAGGAATTTGAAGTTGTGTCGGAACAGGGTCAGCCTGCTTTTTTGGACTTTGAAATAAAACCTGTAACAGGCGGCGGCTGGTACCAGCTTTCTTTTGCATCCCGGATTAAGTCCGGAGAAAAGTTTAAGGTCCAGCTGATCCAGGATTCAGACCCTTTGGATAACAGCGAAGATGGCAGGTATATGTCATTTAATAAAAAATTCAGAAGAGATTCCCGAAAAAATGGCTGGAACAGGTTTGTAGAAAATATTTACATTAAGCCGGCAACAACCAAAGCAACAGTGCGTTTTCTGCTTCAGGATTCAGGCGCAGCTGTTTTCCGCGATATTGAAATTAAAAGAGTACTTAGAAACCCGCTTTTTCTAAGAACTATCCTTCCCCCTGTGGAAACAGAGGAAGAAGGAATTTTGGAATTTGAGCAGAGGAGCGCGGTTTTTTATCTTGGAAAAATGAGTATAAAAAACCCGAAGTTTTTAATATTTGCCGGGACTTTTCATCCCGGATGGGTTTTAAAGCTTAATGACGGAACCACAGAGATTTCCCTCTCGCCAAAATACACGGCTAATCTTTATAGCAACGCCTTTTATATTGAAAAAGCAGGGGATTATACTTTCAGCCTTGAATTTGTGCCCCAGCAGTTGGTGAATAAAGGAATTGCAATTGCCCTGGGAAGCTTTTTGGCGGTTAGCCTTTTGGTAATTTGGCAAAGGTTCAAAAAGGTATGAAAGAAATTTTTAGATTTACGATTATTTTAGGGGTAGTTTCTCCTGTTATTTTTTTCCTCCATACGGGATTTATTATCCGTTTTGATAGTCTTACTTTTCAGGCAATGCTTTTTTCTTTGGTATTCTCACTGGCAATAGTCAGACCATTAATAAGAAAATATGTTTTTATACTTTCAGTTGCCTTAATTTTCGCCGTGGCGCCGTTTTTTATCCTGAATATTATGGATTGGGCAAATATTTTAGGCAGTACCGGGATGGGTTTTGTTCTATTGCTGGTGCTGACTTATTTGCCGGATTTTATTAAAAAAGGTTTTCTGGAAAAGCTATAAAGATAATCGTATACTTATATCAACCTTCCCATGAGAAGTCATCTAAAAGTTCTTTTTACCTTCATTTTTATAAGCAGCGTGGTGATATTTGCGTGGTTTAGAGAGGGACAGCTATATGGGGGAGGGGATGCGGGGCTGCAAACTTATAATCCCCAAAGGATGCTGGAAAATGCCAGGTTTGTTTGGTGGGAAGCTGCGGGTCCGGGGGCAGCTTTGCCTCAGGGTTTATCCGCAATTCCTTTTCAATTCAGCCTTTATCTTTTGCAAATAATAGGGTTTTCGCCGGTTGCCATGCAAGCAATCCTGTTTTTCCTATTATTTGTCCTGATGGGTTTTGGAATGTACCTGTTTGTATCGACCCTTTTTCCGGAACACAAAAAATATCCGTTGATTGCCGGAATTTTCTATATGTTTAACCCGTATATGATGATCCAGGTTTGGCACCGGTTTATCCATACCACCATAATCCTGGCGGCGGCCCTGCCTTTTTTGGCCATGTTTTGGAATAATTGGATTAGGGAAGGAAAGGTAAAATACCTGCTGTTTTTCTTACTTACCAGTTTTCTTTCTGTTTATGCTTTCGGCACATATGCTTTTATACTGGCGGTTTGGATTTTTCTATCCCTTTTTACTTTTGCGGCAATAATCCCCTGGCAGGGGAGAAAGCAGGTTTACAGGGTTGGTTTACGATTTATTTTTGGATTTATTGTGTGGATTTTAATTAACACCTGGTGGATGATCCCGGTCAGCCAAATCAGCCCGGCGGTTTTATCAGCGCAACACAAGACTGAAGAAAGTTTAATGACTTTAATCACGATCAGCGCCCAGGAAGCTTTGCCTTATTCCCTGCAGCTTATTAACCCGTTCTATCTCATATATCAGGCAGAATTGGGGACAGTCTACAAAAATTTCCTGTTTCAACTGCTTCCCTGGGTATTTGTATTTATTATTATGTTTGGGCTGGTTAATTCAGTAAAGCATAAAACTTTTTCCCTGTTTGGAATTTTTTATCTGTTGGCCTTATTTTTGGCCAAAGGGGCGGCTTCCCCTTTTGGCAATCTTTTTATCTTCGGGTTTAGCAACATATTTGCTTTAGGAGTCTTAAGGAACCCTTTTGAAAAAACCGGCTTAATTTTGGTTTTCTTCTCCACAATTTTATTTACCTTAGGTTTGAGAATATTAGTAGATAGATTAAAAAATCCTGCCTTTGGTAAGTTACTGATAATTTTTGTGGTTTTGATGATTTCTATTTTTGCCTGGCCCATGTTTTTGGGTAAAGTCATCGGCAGGCCGGACCAGCCGGCATATGTCGCGGTGCCAAAAAGCTATCAGGAAGCAGATTCCTGGTTGGGGGAACAAAAGAAAGCGGGTATGACGGACGGTAAAATTCTCCACCTGCCTTTGACTTCCAAAGAATCAATTCAGTATAAATGGAAGTTTGGCTATAATGGTTTGGAACCTTCGGATACTTTCTTTACCGCTTATCCTTCGATCTCCAGAGGGTTTAATATTCAAAGAATTGATGATGCTTTAAGCGGTTTGGCAGCAGCTTTTCAAAATCAGCTGATTAACAGAGAGGAGATTTTGGATTACTTACAGGATTTTAATGTCCGTTTTATTGTTTTACATAAAGATGTTAATTGGATAGGAGAGAGGCTGGGTAATCCGCAGGAGATCCAGAAAATGCTGGATAGTTTGGAATTTTTGAATAGAAAACAGCAGTTTGGAGACCTGGTTATTTACCAGGTTGCTGACCAATATTTTAAGCCTAAGGTAACGTTTGAGCATGATATTAACCTCCTTTATCCGGGCGAGGAAAGGATTTCTTTTTGGCCGGCTTTGATTAAAGACACCAGGACTAAATATGTCAGTTTAATCGACACTAAAAAATCCGACGCGTTTAATACCAGCGGATTAAATCAGACAATCATCTTTCCCAAGGCATCTTTTTTGTATGGCACGGCTTCAGACAGTGCCGGAGAGAATATTGATTTTTACCTCCAGCGGATACGGAACTTGCAGCCTATATTAAAACAAACCGGTATGATCCAAAGTCTGGATCTGGCGGATAAAATACTTGCTTTATCAGCCGCGCTGCAAACGAATTCAGACGATTACGGCAAAATTCTCAGGCAAATCTTCCCTCGAAGGATAGAGGTAAATAAATTTCCGGTTAACGGACAGGAACCATTGCTTGCCGGCATTTTCAGGACCCACTTAGCAGCTTTACGGATCTTAAATCAGTCGCCGGTACAAGAACTGGAAAGAAACCTGATAGCTTTTAACCTGAAGCCTGAATTTTTTGATGAAGATCTTATTGAAAGGCAAGTCTTTAAATTTGACGTGCCTTTTGCCGCCGGTTTTGAGCTTCTGATGTTAGATTCTCCATCGGCAGTCTTATACCCGGATAATTTAAGGCAGATCAAATTTTATATCAATGATCAGCAAATCTTATTAAATAGCAAAGTATCCGGAAATAGTTTGAGTTTCGGTGACCTGGATCTTAAAAGTGACAGATTAGAGATTAGTTATCCATTGATATTTTCTAGAAATCTTGCTTTAGCTGCTGTTCAATATGAAGGCCAGTCTTTTTTGGAGATTCCGATTGAGACAGTTGAGGCCGGGGTTTTGTACCGGATCTCTGCTGATGTTAAGGTTGAGGGAGGTCCGGGATTTTATATTTTGTTTTATGAAAATAGTGAGGATTATATAAATAATAATCAAACTCCCCAACCATCTTTAAAGGAATTTTTGCAAACTAACCCTTTAATGGGTTGGCAAAAATTCCAGTTGAACATTCAAACCGGACCAGCTACAAAATCGGCAAAAATAGTTATCGTACCGGCTGATAATCTGCGTCCGCAAATATTACTTCAAGATATTAAAGTGCAAAGGGTATTAAGGAATCAGATTTTATTAAGGAATAGCACGAAAGAATTGGTTTCGGCTGAATATCCGGATGAATCGGTGGAGTTTACTGCAGTCAGCGCAGTAAGTTATAAGGGAAAGGTTAAAATTTTAGAGCCGGGATTTTTGTTTTTCAAAGAGACATTCCACCCGGGCTGGAAATTAACACTTAATAATAAAGATGGAAATTATAGCCCAAAGGAACATGTATTAGGCAATCTTTATGCTAATGCCTGGTATATTGACAAAGCAGGTGAATATGAGTTCAAAATTGATTTCGAGCCGCAGAATACTTTTTTTACAGGAACTTTATTAACTATTATTGGTTTTGGCGCGATAGGGGGCTACTTACTATGGGTAAAAAGATAATATTTATATTCATACTTTTTATTAGTTCTTTTTTTCTATTTAATCTGATGGAGTTTGAACTACTAAATCAATCAATGAATAAATATTTGCAATCCTTAATTTTTAGTATAGTTTTAGTTGTTGCAGTTTTTGGGCCGAAAGTCAGAGCTAAACTGCCGTATGCAGTATTTCTGTTACTGCTTGTCAGTGTTTTGCTATATATTCTGAACCAGTTGTCGTTATCAAACTCCTTTGCCAGTATCGGGATTGGAATGCTACTTCTTATTATGCTTTCATATTTACCGGAGATTATCAAAAAGGGCTTTGTAGAAAAACTATGATACTGGCCAAATGTTTTTTAATAATACTATTTTTATCTGCGTTCCTTATGTTTACAAACCACCAGGGAGCTGCCCAAAAAATAATCTGGATTTCGTTTTTCTTACTTACCATTAATATTTTTTGGTATATTTACGGATTAAGGAGATGAAGTTATTCAAGCAAAAATTTTAAGTTTTTTATTAATAATTTTCCTTTTTTGGATTTTTTGGCTCCCCGGGCCGCGGGTGGCCACGGATTTCCACCGGACAGAAAAATCGGTTCAGATTGCCAATATTTTACCCTGGGTTTGGAAAGAAACAGCAGTGGCAGACGGATTAGGAGAGTACTATCCTTTGTCTTTATGGTCGCAGCCGATCCATACAATTTTTGGCTTCCTGGCATTGGTTAATATTCCGTTTGAAATCCAGGCAAAAATATTCGGACTGGTAATTTTAACCCTGGGATTTTGGGGGGTATGGAGGTTGCTGGATAAATTTAACATCAATAAGGCCGGTAAAAGCGCCGGCAGCATTTTTTTCTTATTAAACAGTTATTTTATTTTACTTTTTGACGGCGGACAATTGTCCCTGGCCTTAGCCTACGCTGTTTTACCAACGGTGGTTTTTTATTTTTTTAAGATTACAGAGACAGGTTCAGCGGCGGATAAATTACAATTCGCGATTTGGACCTTAGTCCTATCAGTTGCCGACATCAGGATACTTTATTTGGTTTTCGGACTTATTGTTTTATTTTCAATTTTTAAAATAATTACCAATAAAGAGAATGTTGCTAGTTTATTGAAACGGCTTTTTTCCGGCACGATTATTACCGTCTTGGTTTTAATAGGGTTTCATATGTACTGGTTGCTGCCGACGTTGGTCTCACAGCAAATACAACTGCCCCAAACTTATGAAAGGGCTTCCCAGGTGGATTTTTTAAGTTTTTCATCTTTGCCTCATTCGTTATTGCTTTTACAGCCGCACTGGTACCAGAATGTTTTTGGCAAATTAACAACCCCCCGGCCTGAATTTGTATTAATCCCTTTTTTAGTGTTTTCAACCCTTTTGTTATATAAGAAAAATATTATAGTAGCTTTTTGGTTGCTTATCTCTTTGGTAAGTGTTTTTTTAAGCAAGGGATCTAACGAGCCGCTGGGGCAGGTTTATTCTTTTTTATTTACCTACCTGCCGGGGTTTTCACTATTTAGGGATCCTTCCAAATTTTATTTTTTGATAGCTCTTTCTTATAGTATCCTGATAGCTTTTTCAGTTTCCGCATTATCCAAAATTAAGTTTTTGCCTGTTTTATTAATTTTATACTTTATTTTTTTGGCCAGACCCCTTTATTTGGGCCAGATGAACGGGTTATTTTCCCAACCGCTTTTCCAGAAAGAATTTGAGACAATTTCCGAAAAGATTAAAAACGATGACAATTTTTCAAGAGTATTCTGGATACCCACAACAGCTTCATTAGGTTATACCAATTTGATGCACCCGGCTGTTCCGGCTGACAGGCTCTCTCAAAAAAGGCCTTTTGCTATCGGCGCAAAAGGGACATACGAGTCATTCAATTTTTTAAGGGAAGCTTCTTATGCGGGAGAGATTTTTGATGTTTCGGGGATTGGCTCTATTGTCTATCCATATCTTGACCCAAGGCGTGATGATATGCACCCGGATAATATTAAGTACTACTATACTTTTTCCGGCCAGCTGGCCAAACTGCCGTGGCTTTCGTCTGCAGATAGTTTCCTGCCGCTTTACCGGGTCCAACAACACCAGGACAGGTTTTTCATTGCTGACAATATCTGGTGGGTGATTGGTTCGGATAGTATCTATAGTGATGCCACAAAGTCCGCCCAACTTAAGCTAGCCAATAATGCTTTAATTTTTGCCGAGGAAAAAGCCGGAGCCGGACAGAGGATTGATGAAATACCGGAGGCAAAAATTGTGCTTAATCAGAAAAGTAGCCTGGATTTGGCTGCCGGCTTTCTAAATCCTGAGGATTTAATTTTTCCGGCTAAAAATTTAGATTTTGAACCAAACGGGACCGGCTGGTGGAAAAGGGAAGCGGCTGATTTAGTCAGGTGGAGAAGCTTTTTGCAGGGAAAATACGGAATTGATAATCAGGATTTTGATTTAGGCGGAGGGTGGGCGGCAGGAGAGAAAAGTGTAGAGTTAAAAGTTAAAAGTGAAAAGTTTAACAAAAACAAAATTCTTCTGGTAAGGGTGATGGAGAGTTCCAGGAGCGGGACATTAAAGTTTTATCAGGGTGAGCGGGAGATTGGGGAGGTGGCAACGAAGATTGAAGGGGAGGCTAATGTCAGATGGTTTGAGGTGGGGCAATTAAGTGATAGTAATGAACTAATAATCAAATCAGCAGGGGGTATTAATGTGGTTAATGCTTTGGCAGTTTTGGATGAGAGCGAGTGGATAGGATATAAAAGAATTGCTAAGGAGTATCAGAACCAGGATAGGATTGTTAATTTTGATGAGAAAAATACGGAAAGCGGCGGGGGAAGCGTGATTTACCAGCGGGTTAATCCAACAAAATATAAAATTAATGTTAGCGGTTTAACTAAGCCAGCACTACTGGTATTTTCACAAAATTATAATAGCCTTTGGAAAATTAATGGCCGGGCTCCCCTGCCGGTATATAGTTTATTAAACGGGTTCAGGGTAGAAGAAGATGGGGAATACATGGTGGAATATGAGCCGCAGAAATATGTTTATCCGGGCCTGATTATTAGCGGGATAACTATAGCCGTGTCGGGCTTATTGTTATTTAAACTTAGAAAAGCTGAGGTATAATGGTTTTATGCTGAAGGGGATATTTTCTACTGCCACATTTAAACAATCACAAATTACTGTCGCCGGGACTATTATTAATGGAGTTTTGGGGGCGGCTTTTTATATTCTGATGGCCAGGTTCTTAGGGCCGTTTAATTTTGGGTTGCTGATTGTTTCAGTGGCTACTTTGACTTTAATTGCCGATATTGTGGATTTCGGCACCAATACCGGATTAGTCAGGTTTGTCTCGTCCAATATTTCTGAGAATAAGGAAAAAGCCTGGCGGTTTTTAAAATTAAGTTTGGAAGTTAAGCTGGCTGTTTGGAGCGTAGTGTTAATTTCAGGAATAATCCTCGCCCCCTTTATTGCCGGCAAAATTTTTAATAAGGCAGAACTGGAGATGCCGCTGCAACTGGTGATGCTGGGGGTTGGAGGAGCGCTGCTTTTCTCTTTTGCAACCGCTGCTTTACAAGCCTTACAAAAATACTTTACCTGGAGTGCTGTAAATATATCGACAAATTTTCTCAGGCTGGTATTTATTTTAATACTGTTTTTTTACCAGTCTCTTAATTTAACTTCCGGACTGTTGGTTTATCTGTTGTTGCCCTTTTTTGGATTTTCCCTGACTTTATTATTTATCCCGGCAAAAAAAATCCTAAAGGTAAAAGAAGAGTTAAGTGTATCAAAGGAATTTTTTAAGTTTAATTTTTGGGTGGCGCTGTTTACCATTGTAGCTGCTATTTCCGCCCGTTTGGATACTTTTTTAACCGCCCGATTGTTATCTGCCCAGGAGTTAGGGTTCTATGGCGCAGCCAACCAATTAGTTTCTGTTGTGCCGCAGATTGTGGGAGCATTGGGGGTTGTGGCAGCCCCCAAATTTGCCAGTTTTGTTAATATCAAACAGATGGTTGTTTATTTTAAAAAATTTCAGCTGATGGTGGTTGGATTATCACTTTTGGGACTATTAGCTATTCCGCTCTCGTTGTATTTTATTCCGCTGCTTTTGGGTCCAAAGTATACGGAGACTATGTTACCGTTTATTATATTACTTTTTGCCATGCTGATTTTTTTAATTTCAGTGCCGGTTCATAACAGCATTATTTATTATTTCGGCAAGCCGCAGTTTTTTGTCTGGTTAAGTCTTGGCCATCTCTTAATAATAAGTATCTTAGGCTACTTATTGATCTTAAGTTACGGAGTTATCGGTGCAGCTTTGACAGTGCTGACCGGTATGCTGTTTAATTTCCTGGTTCCTCTGGGATGGTTCCTAATAAAGATAAGGCAGAAGTAGTATGAAGATTTGGGCAAATTGCATTGTGCATAACGAGGAAAATTTCATCTGGTTTGCCATTATGTCGGTAGTGGATTTTGTGGATAGAGTTTTGGTTTGGGATACGGGCTCTACTGACAGGACAGCGGAAATAATAGGGAAAGTGAGGGAAGTAAAGGGTAGTAAGGTGGAATTTAAAGAGGTTGGCGCGGTTGATAAAGAAGGATTTACTAAGATGCGCCAAGCAATGCTAGAGGAGTCAAAGTGCGACTGGATAATAATTTTAGACGGTGATGAAGTTTGGTGGGAAGATTCAATCAAAAAAATAAAAGGGCAAATCAAGAAAGAAGGAAATAAATTAGATGCTATTGCGGTTCCTTTTTATAATGCTGTGGGAGATATTCATCATTATCAATTGGAATCGGCAGGTGAATATAAGCTGTTAGGCAGAAAGGGGCATCTAACATTAAAAGTTATTAATCGGAAGATCCCAGGTTTGCATTGGTTGAATCCCTACGGACAAGAAGGTCTATATAATGGAAAGGGTGCACCAATGCAAGACGATGAGTCCAATCGACTGTTGTTTTTGGAATCCCCTTTTTTGCATCTGACACATCTAAAGCGCAGCATAATTTCTCAGGGGAAGTTTAAGCATGATTTAGGAATGAGTTTTCCCGCGGATTTTAAATATCCTGAGGTGTTATATATAGAAAAACCATCAATAGTACCTTCACCCTGGGTCAAAAGATCAAACGCATATGAAACAATAAGCTTAATGAAAAAACCGTTCCAGTCAATATGGAGGATGGTAAAAAAGTAACTTCCAAATATGATTAGAGCAAAAAGAATAATACGGCCCCGGGTAGACATATTTGTTTGGTTAATTGTAGCTATCTTCTCTGTTATTTACGCATTTATGTCTGTTTATAAGCATAACCACTTTCAAACATTTGGCTGGGATTTAGCAATTTTTGATCATGGTATTTGGCAATGGTCACAGTTTCTGATTCCTTATTCATCTTTCCACGACCTTCCCTGGCTGGCCGATCACTTTCATTTAATTCTTATAACAATTGCCCCTTTATATTGGATTTGGTCAGATGTAAGAGTGCTTTTAATTGTCCAGGCCATCCTGGTTAGTGCCGGTGCGCTGCCACTATATTATTTAAGCAAGAAAGTTACAAAAAATAATCAATTTAGTTTTGTAATAGTTTTAGGTTATTTGTTATTTTATTCCCTGCAATCATTTGTTTTTTCTGACTTTCATGAACTAGCCTTTTTGCCACTCACATTTGGCGGGATGGTCCTGTTTTGGGAACTTAAGAAAACTTTTTCTTATTGGATCTTTTTTGTTTTGAGTCTCTTGGTAAAGGAAGAGATAGGATTTCTACTGGCAGCTTTCGGGTTGTGGGCTTTGATCAGGGGCAAAAATAGAAGAATACAGGCAGTTATATCTATTCTTTTAGGTTTTGTTTATACGTTCATAATGGTTTCTTTTATTATGCCATCTATTGCCGGCGGGCAGCTTTATAGACATTCGGGTTTTGGTCAATCCGGTCAAACACTAACAGATGTGTTTTTAAATATCGCTAAAAATCCTTTATATTTTGCCAATGCTTTTATTGATTCGCCGGTAAAAATTAATACAATGTGGACTACTTTTTGGTCCTGGGGATTTTTGCCTTTACTTTCCCCATTAAGTTTAATCTTAGTTTTTGAACAATTCGCCAGCAGATTTTTGGATTACGGAAAGCCTATCCGCTGGACATTACTTTTTGCCTATTCTTTACCAATGACAACAATTATGGCCTGGGGAAGTATTTATGGATTTAATAATTTAGTAAAAATATTACAAAGAGTAACCAGACGGCCCGGGTATGTACTTAAAGCAATAATTTCACTATATTTACTATTGCTAATTATCGCAGGGGATTTGTTTCTTCATGGGCCAATTAACAACTTGTTTAAAAGTCAGTTTTATGCAAGAGAAAACTGGATGGCTGATAATGAGGAAGTTTTTAAATGTGTTTCTCCTAATGCTTCGGTTTCGGTCCAGAATAGCCTGGCACCATGGTTATCCCAGCGGAAAAAAATCAAAGTATTTCCTGAAGGGATAGGATTTGATTATATAGTTTTAGATTTACATAACGGCCAGTCAGAAAATAATTTCCATTTTTTAGGCAGAAAAAATACAAAAAAAGTTATAGAGGATCTGGTTAAAAAAGGGTATTATGAAGTTGTTTGTCAGGAAGGGTCTGCAGTTGTCTTTAAAAGGATGATGGACCAACCATATAATTTAAATTATCCGTTTGAAATAAATATTAAAGAAAAATGAAACATTATAAAACCTTATTGGAAAGGCATGAAGAAGTGTCTGCTGATCATTATGACCGGGGTATTAAGAACAATATTTTCCAAAGGTATTGGCATTCTAAACGATTTATAGAGGTAGAAAAGTTAATTACTTCTGTTTCGGGAGATATTTTAGATATTGGTTGTCATAGCGGTTTATTTACCAAACGGATTCACGGTAAATTACTGCCAAATAAAATATATGGAGTAGATGTTTCAAAAGTTGCGATTGGAAGAGCCAAAAAAAGGATTCCAAGCGGGTATTTTCAGATTGCCGATGCTCAAAATCTGCCTTTTGAGAATAATACTTTTGCTGCTGTTTTCTGTTTGGAAGTATTAGAGCATGTAGATTACCCGCAGAAGGTTTTATCCGAAATTAAGAGGGTTTTAAAAAAGGGGGGATATAGTGTACTCTTAGTGCCAATGGATAATCTGCTTTTCAAGCTTATCTGGTTTTTCTGGAATTTGAAGTATAAGGTTTGGACGCATACGCATGTACAGAGCTTTACTAATTCTAAACTGGAGGATTTAATTGAAGAGAAGGGATTAAAAATTACTGATTCAAAAACTTTTCACTTAGGGATGTTGAAGTTAGTAAAATTCTTAAAGCCTTAATTTTATGTCTAACTCAGGTCAGCAAACTTTAGATTCGATGAGTCAGGCGGTCTGGTATAACAACTGGATAATAAAAAAATTCTGCCGTTTTTTGCAGGGGGATATTTTGGAAATAGGTTGCGGGATAGGAAATTTTACTAACGAGCTCACCACATATGGCAAAGTGTGGGCGGTGGATATCAATAAAGAGTACGTAGCGCTTACAAGGCAGAAAGTATTAGGAAAGGCACAAGTTGGATTGGGCGATATTGAAAAAGGAAAATATTTTTTCAGCAACAGGAAATTTGATAGTATAGTTTGTCTTAACGTCTTAGAGCATATTAAAGATGACCAGACTGCTTTAAATAACTTGTTTCAGTTATTGAATAAGAGTGGTAAAGTAATTTTACTCGTACCGGCCCATCAATTTCTGTATGGCGAGATCGATAAATCGATTGATCATTTTAGAAGGTATAATAAATCTGAAATCGGTAAAAGGCTGGAGGAGATTGGTTTCCGGATTGTTGAATCTAGAAGATTAAATTTTCTTGGGGCTGTTGGTTGGTTTATGGCCGGAAAAATACTTAAAGAAACTGTGGTGAAAAAAGGAAACATTAAAATATTTAATTTAATTGCGCCAATATTTCTTAAATTGGAAAGTTTGGTGGAATTTCCCGTCGGAATATCAGTTTTGTTGATTGCAGAAAAAGTATGAAAAAGTTGTCTGTTATTATCCCGGTTTTTAATGAAGAAAAAACAGTTGCCAAAATAGCGGAAAAGGTAATTAGGGTCAAATTACCGGATAATATCAAAAGGGAAATTATTTTAGTAAATGATGGTTCAACAGACGATACAAATAAGATTCTTTCGGGTTTAAAAATAAACGGCCTGAAAATTTTTAAACATCAGAAAAATTCTGGCAAGGGGGCAGCTATCAAGACAGGATTAAGAAACGCTACAGGCGACTTTATTATTATTCAGGATGCAGACTTGGAGTATGATCCGACTGATTATGGTAAGTTATTAGAGCCGGTTATAAATGGTAAAGCCAAGGTGGTTTACGGATCAAGATTAATTAATTATCCTTTAATTTTGTGGGGCAAGAATAAAACAGTCATGCCTTTTCATCTAGTGGCAAATAAAGGATTGACTTGGTTAACAAACCTTCTTTACGGCAGTAACTTAACCGATATGGAAACTTGTTATAAACTTTTCAAAAAAGAGGTCTTACAAAAAATAACACTGGAGTCACAACGTTTTGAATTTGAACCGGAGGTTACGGCCAAGGTTCTGAAGCTAAAAATCCCGATTAAAGAAGTGCCGATTAATGTAAGCCCCCGGACTTATGAGGAGGGTAAAAAAATCGGCGTGACTGATGGATTTTTAGCAATTTGGACTTTAATAAAATATAGATTTTAGGATGAAAATAGTATTTTTAAGCAGGTACCAAAACCAAATAAACAGGGGAGCGGAAAATTTTGTACTGGAGTTGTCAAAAAGATTATCCAAAAACCACCGGGTGGATATATTATCCGGAAAAAGCGCCGATGATGTGTCAAAAATTGTAAGCGGAGGATATGATGTAGTAATCCCAATTAATGGCAGACTGCAGAGTTTAAGAGTTTCTCTAGGGAGAATAACAGGTCAATATAAGCTGCTAATAACCGGACATAGCGGCATTGGCAGGGATGATATTTGGAACATTGCAGTTTGTAAGCCTGATGTGTTTGTGGCATTAACAGATTATATGGCAAGGTGGGCAAGTAAGTGGGCTTGGGGAAGCAAGGTAGTTAAAATACCGGATGGGATAGATTTAAACAGGTTTTCACCAACAGGCCCAAAGATAGATGTAAATTTACCAAGACCGATCATCTTATCGGTTGGGGCGTTGGTTTGGTATAAACATCATGAAAAAGTAATCAGGGTGATAGGGGAAATGGGGTATGGGTCACTTGTGATAGTTGGAAAAGGGCCGGAGAAAAACAGTTTGGAGAAGCTAGGGAATCAGGTTTTAAAGGACAGATTTAGAATTGTTGATTTTAATTATGAAAATATGCCAAAAGTTTACAGGTCGGCTGATTTGTTTACACTGCCGTCATGGGATAGGGAAGCTTTTGGATTGGTATATTTAGAAGCAATGGCTGCGGGGGTCGGGGTAGTGGCACCTGATGACAGTTCCAGAAGAGAGATAGTGGGGAAGGGTGGGTTGTTTACTGATGCAGATGATCCGTCAGCTTATGGAGCAGCTGTTAAAAAAGCTTTAAGAATTGATTGGAAAAAATTAGCCCGGGCTCAAGCTGAAAAATTCTCCTGGGAGAAAGTTGCCGGAGAATATGAAAAGGCAATGTTTGATATGATCAAATTATGATATCCGCAGTATTAGTAAATTTTAATGAGGCAGGGAAACTTGACAGGTGCTTTAAGAGTCTAACCGGTTTTGCTAATGAGATAGTGGTTTTGGATCTTGGTTCTACGGACGAAACTGACAAAGTTTGCAAAAAATACGGGGCTAGAGTTTTTAAACATGATTTTGTTTCGTTTGTGGAAAAAGTGAGAAATTATGCCATTTCAAAAGCACAGGGTGATTGGATTTTAGTTTTGGACCCGGATGAATCAATTGGTGACAAATTGCAAGACAAGCTTAGGCAGGTTGTTTCCCAAGATAAATTTACTGCCGTGGATATTCCCCGGAAAAACATCTTTTTTAATAAGTGGATTGCCCACAGTAATTGGTGGCCGGATAAACATGTCCGTTTTTTCAAAAAGGGAAGTGTTGAGTGGAGTGATAATATCCATAAATACCCGCAAGTGGCCGGGCAGGTTTTGGATTTGGAGGCTAAAGAGGATTTGGCAATTACACATTACGGGTATGAAACAATTGCCGGTTTTTTAACGCGGCAAAACAGGTATTCAACGATTGAGGCAAAAAACCTTTTTGAAAGCGGGGTCAGGTTTTCCTGGTTTAATTTTTTTTGGAAACCGAAAAGGGAATTTTTGGTCAGGTTTATCAGGCATGCCGGATTTTTGGACGGGTTTTATGGTTTTGCCCTGACGGTTCTGATGATGATGTACCAACTTCAGGTGATGATTAAACTTTGGGAATTGGAGAGACAAAAAAAATGATCTGGGGCATCTTAGGTATAGGGTTATTACTCAGATTAATCAGTTTAAACCAAAGTTTATGGCTTGATGAAGGTATAAATATCATGGCTGCCAAAAGCTTCTCTTTGTGGGGGATACTGACCCAATATGCGGTGGCAGATTTTCATCCTCCGGGGTGGTTTGCAGTTTTGTGGGTTTTCGGGAAAGTTTTTGGTTATTCGGAAATTGCTTTAAGGATGCCCTCAGTCTTATTTGGAGTTATTACCATCTATTTGGTGTATTTAATTGGAAAAAGACTGGTTTCAAAAAAGGTTGGTTTGTTGGCGGCATTGCTTCTTAGCATTAATCCTTTGCATATTTATTACAGCCAGGAAGCCAGGATGTATTCTTTGGCTGCCCTGGCAGTATCTTTAAATATGCTGTTTTTTATCAATTTAATTAAGGGGAATACAGGTGGCAGGGCGGTGTATATATTAAGCAACTTTTTGGTATTGATGTCTGATTATATTGCCTATTTTATTTTTCCCGCCCAACTGGTTTTATTGCTATCTCTTAAAAAGAGGGAGATTATAAAGGAGTGGATAGCGGCGCTTGTCGGAGCATTATTGCTGGCTGTTGTATGGCTGCCAATTTTTTTAAGACAACTGGATGTAGGGGCAAGCGCTTCAGCAAACCTGCCGACCTGGAAATTTGTCAATGGGGCATTTGATTTCAAGACGATCCCCTTAACTTTTGTGAAGATAATTATTGGCAGGATTAGTTTGGCCGATAAGTTAATATATGCTGCGTTATTGCTGCCAACCGGCAGTCTGTTTGCGTTTTTGTTGTGGCGCGGCGCCAAAAGGCTGGACAACCTTCCTAAGAAGCTACTTTTATTTTGGGTAATTATGCCTATTTTAATTGCTACAGCTATTTCTTTTGTAATTCCGGTTTTCAGTTATTTCCGGGTTTTGTATATTGTTCCGGGATTTTTAATTTTATTGTCAGTAGGAATTTTATCGTTTGAAAACAAATTTAAAAAAGGATTTTTAGCGGCTGTTATTATGGTAGAGTTTTTTTGTGCCTTGGCTTATTTGTTAATACCCGCAAACCAGAGGGAGGATTGGAAAGGATTGGTTGATTACTTTAACAATATTCAACCGTCAATAATCCTGTTTGAAAGCTCAGGTACGCTGCCGCCATTTGAGTATTATTCCCGAGGAACTTTAAATGCCAGGGGGGCTTTAAAAGACTTTCCTGCTAAAGATGAAAGCGCTGTTGAAGGTTTAGGTGATTTGGTGAATGGCATAAAAGAACTATATTTAGTTGACTATATGGTACAAGTCAGCGATCCTGATAGGTTAGTGGCTAAGAAACTGACAGGATTAGGCTACAAAGAAGCAGATATTAAAGATTTTCATGGGGTAGGGTTTGTTTACCATTATGTTAAAGATAATAAAATTTGACAAACAGTTTACTTATTTGTTATTGGGCCTGATTTTACTGGTTCATGGTCTAGTTCTTACTAAGCTGATTTATTTTCCCTATCCGGAGCTGTTTATTTATCCGTATCTGACAAATAGCGGTTTAAAACCTTACAGTCAGATTTTGGACCAGCATTTTCCAGGTTTGATGTTTTTGCCCCTAAATTTAAATAATTTAGGGATGAGTACACCTGAGACAGCCAGAGTTTGGTCTATCAGCATTGTTATTTTAACTCAGGTAATGTTGTTTGTAGTCGGCAGGCAGATTCTAAAAAGTAAAACCAGGGCACTTTTGGTCAATATATTATATTTAATATGGCAGCCGTTTTTTGAGGGTTGGGTCCTTTGGATAGACAGCTTTTTGCCGCTTCTTCTTTTGCCTGCTTTTTATTTTCTTTACAGGCAGAAAATATTTATAACGGGAATATTTTTAGGACTGGCTATAGTCTTCAAACAAATAGCTATCCCGCTTTCTCTATTTACACTAATTTATATTTTTTGGAGAACGCGCAGTTTTAAAAATTCCCTTAGGTTTTTAGGAGGATTGTTGATTCCTGCAGGATTAATGACAGCATATTTATCTGGTATAGGTGTATTTTGGGATTTTTGGTATTGGACGGTGATTTTTAATTTAACTACATTTGCCCGGGAAGGCAGGGGAGCAAGTCCGACCGTAGCACACTTCTTAAGGGTTTTGTTCGTGTTTGGTTCTGCATTTTTGGTCATTGGCAGGATCAAATTGAAGGGAGCACAAGCATTACTGATTTTTTTAACAGGGTCATTATTAGGGCTTTCCACCAGGTTTGATTTTGTCCACTTCCAACCGGCTTTGCCTTATGCTTTATTGGCGACGGTTTACGCACTGGGAAGATTAAGGAAATTGGGGAGATTAGTGGTTACCGGTTTGTATGGTTTGATTGCGGTTTGGTGGCTGGTTACTTTTTATAAGGGACATTTGGGTGATCGGGTAATTGCTTTTGATGCTGATACACGGAAGTTAGCTGAGAAGATTGGGGATTATACTGTCCCGGGAGAAAAAATATTTGTCTTTGGCGGACAGCCCCATCTTTACCAGATGTCTGATACTTTGCCGGCAGGTGATATTTTTGTCTTCCAGTTTCCCTGGTTTATGAAGGTGGCAGAAGAAAGGATTCTGCAAGGCTTAATGCAGGATAAACCGCAGATTATTATTTCGGACAGGACGGTTAGGATCGAAGATCAAAGGATTATAGATTTTGCCCCAAATATTGACCGGTATATAGATGAAAATTACCAGAAAATAGACAGTGTTAAAACAGCAGATATTTTAAGAAGAAAGGATTAAAATATTCGTATGGACCGCAAAATCCGTGTCGGGATGGACATATCGCAGCTTGCCCATCAGGGCGGAGTGGCAACTTATACAAAGAATTTATCCGGCCAACTCTCTAAAAGGCCTGATTTAGAAATGGTTTATTTCTATTCCTCTTTGAGGAATTCTTATAAAGGCAACCTGAAAAACGTCAAATCCTACAAATTACCGCCTACTTTATTTGAAATATTGTTTAACAGATGGAGGAATATCCCGATTGAAAAATTTATCGGGCCTATTGATATTTTCCATTCATCAGATTGGACTCATCCGAAAAGCCGGGCAAAAAAGGTGACAACATATCATGATGCCGTACCTTTCAAATTCCCCAATTGGTCGCACCCAAAGATAGTGGAAGTTCACAAAAGGAAATTAAGGTTAGTGGAGGAAGAGATAGATATGGTGATTGCAGTATCAGAGTCAACGAAGAAGGATTTACTGGAGGTTTCCAAAATCCCTGAAGATAAAATTATGGTTATCTATGAGGGTCCGACTATAGCCGATAGCATTAGACTCCAGGGGGACGCCCTGGAGGCCGGAAAGAAAAAATTTATAAAGAAGTATAACCTGCCGGATAAATTTATTTTGGCAATCGGAGGGGTAGGGGAAAGAAGAAATTTACACCGGATTAAACAAGCTGCAAAGGATTATCATCTGGTAATTGCCGGTGAGACTCTCCCCTGGTTAAGTATAGAAGAACTGGAACTGCTCTATGATTCGGCAGAAGCGCTGCTGTATTGTTCGCTGTACGAAGGCTTTGGAATTCCTATCTTAGACGCATTTGCTGCCGGTTTGCCGGTTATTACATCCGGTGTTTCTTCAATGCCGGAAGTTGGGGGAGATGCAGCCTTGTATGCTGATCCTTTAAATACCACGGATATTAAAAAGAAGTTAAGCTTGGTAATAAATGATATTGGATTAAGACAGGCAATGATTAAAAAAGGCCTAGAAAGGGTGAAACAATTTTCTTGGGAAAAGGCGGCAAAAGAAACCGCAGTACTCTACCAACAATTAGCCGATGGTTAAGTTTTTTTTAAGGCAAAAAATCCTTTTTTTCCTGATATTCCTTATCAGCTTCAGCGCTTTTTTAAGATTTCATAATTTACCAAATCTTTATATTTTCGGCTTTGATGAGGAATATCAGGCCACATATGCCATGACTTTGGTAAAAGATTTCCATCCTATTTGGATCGGGGTCAGCGCTTCTTTTTTGGATTATTATTTAGGCCCTTACTTTACCTATTTTACAGCTTTCTGGCTTTGGCTTTCTCAAGGAGATCCGGAAATCACAGCTTATGTAGCTGGGGTAGTCGGGGTAATTACCTCTGTGGTGATATTTTTTGCGGGGTGGAGAATTTTTAATTTAACTACCGGCATGATTGGTTCATTACTTTATGCAGGCTTGCCGATTTTTGTTTTTTATGACCAAAAATATTGGAACCCAATGTTTGTCCAGCTGATTGTTACAGAATGAGAATCGGTAATAATAACACCACAATTTTTTATCATGCGCTTCTCTC
>CAZWTE010000005.1:0-25342 GCA_964637465.1 uncultured Gammaproteobacteria bacterium
CAATGTCCCCAATAATATGTTTTTCTATCAAGGCTATGCCATTCACGGGGCTTACTGGCATAATAATTTTGGCCACCCGATGAGCCATGGTTGTGTTAACTCGCCGCTTGCTTCGGTAGCCCAGCTTTTTGAATGGGCCGGGCCGGTTGTTCCGTCAGGCCAAAATGTCGCTCACGCCTCTGCCGAAAACCCGGGCACCAGGGTAGTAGTCCGCTAAATTTCTTTTGCCGTTATTTTAGGATGCTCTTTTAATTGCCTTCGCATTTGTTCATAATTTAACAATCCGTTTTGAGCTCCGACTTCTTCAATAGTTGAAGCAGAATTAGCTGCTCCCCATCTCAAAGCCTCTTTGAAATCCTGGCCATAAAAAAGCCCGGCTAAAGCTCCGGCCGAATACGCATCACCGGCACCTGTCATATCAGTTACCTTGCTTGGGAAAGCCCCTATTTCGTAGTATTTCTCCCCATCAAAGCCATAACTCCCTTCTTTACCGGCAGTTATAACTACCATTCTCGGTCCTAAATCGGCAAGCCCTTGCAATAGCTTTTTAATGTTAAGCCTATCACTTTTGTCTCCCAAAATCTTTTTGGCTTCTTCTGAATTGACAATAAATAGATGGGTTAGCAACAACAGCTTAGGAAATTTTTTCACCCCGTATTCAAGCTGCAGAGTTCCCGGATTATAGGCAAGTTTTGCCCCGGTTCTTTCCAGAAAGTTTTCCAGCTGGAAAATAATATTCGTCTTAGAAAAAGATGCAGAAAGGGAACTAAAATAAATCCATCTGGTTTGATCTAAATCAGGCAAGTTATATTGCCAGTTTTGGTGGTAAACCAAGATCGTCCTTTCTCCTTTAAAACTTATCACCGAGGAGGCATTAGAAGACATGTCTTCTTGTATTGCAATATATTTGGTGTCTACTCCTTTTTCCTTGAGAATTTTAATAATATGCTGGCCTGTTAAATCCGAACCGACATGAGTATAAATTGCAGTTTTAAGGCCCAGTTTGACTGATGCTATGGCATTGTTGACATTATTACCTGCCACCAGTTGGTAATATTCCTCTGCCGGAATTTTATTTCCATAATCAATACACAGCTCTTTATGAGTTTTATCAATGCTTAAATCAACATAGGCATCATGAATTTTGAAGAAATGATCAATAGTACAATCCCCGATGGAAATTAAATCAAAGGCCATTATTCCAGTATAACACTGTAGCCTGATTTTTTGATGGTTTCGATAAACTTCCGCGGACTGAAAGTCCGCGGTCTTCTCCTTTCAAGTTTTAGATCGATAAAACAACCCTTATTTTGCCCAACGGTTATATAACCAAATTATTCCGTAAGTTGTTATCCATGTTATAGCGGACAAAGTCACTAAACCCCAAACCAATAAACCAAAGTCCAGACTAAATGCCGTTTTAACTGATTCCAGACTGATTGTATGCATCCAGGATTTGGCAATGCTAAAAATCAAATCAGGCGCAAGATATGACAATGCCGCGCACACTACATAAAATACAACCATCACAACAGTGGCTGCATTAGCAAAGGCTTTTGCATTTAACATTTTTATCACCTCCTCATCACTTTTTCTGAATTTGTTTCCAAAGCCAAATACCAACCAGGATTAAATCAGCCAGAATTACCAACCAGAAAATTAACCCCAGCACACCAAACCCTGAACCCATCATGCTGCCATATCCTCCCCAACCCATCATAACTTATTCACCCCCTTTATTGATGTTACACTTTTTTTGATACCCAATAAATAAATCCTATTAAAGCAGCTACAAACAAAACATTCAGTAAGATATTACCGCCTACTGCATTATTTACACTATTTAAGGCATTGGTAATGGTTTTGGTAAATACATCCATGTTCTCCGCCGATAACCTACCTGTTACTGTTAACCCCAAAGCCAGCAGTCCGGTGATTAAAAAAACAATAGAGGCTATTAAATTACTCAAAATCACTACGAAGGATTTACCGAAGGCCTCCAGCGTAAAAAGCGGCTTTTTTAAAAGGGTGAATTTTGGCATTTTATCGGAGAGAAAAACTGCAATCAAAAGCAGCGGGATCACCATTCCCAATACGTACATGGCACCTACTAAAAGAGCCCCGAAAAAGGAAGGAGAGAGTAAAGTAAGCGTCATAATGCCGATTAAGACCGGGGCACAACAAGCGCTGGTGATGCCGGAAACAATCCCTAAAGTAAAGATTGATACCACATCAGTTCTTCCGCCGGCGCTGAACCTGCTTAAATTTGGCATCGGCATCTTCATGCCCAAAAAAGTGGTAGCCGCAACTATCAGCATAACCAAACCTCCCACAATATAAATAAGATCGTGGTACCGAAATAGGAACCTGGAAACAAAAGCTACTCCCAAAACCGCCGGCAACAGCACCACAAAAATCCCTGCCCCAAACACCAGGGTCATCAAAATCACTTTTTCTTTTTCCTTAAAAACGCTGCCTAAATAGGCCGGAAGCAAAAAAGTAATGCAGCAGGGAGCAAACAAAGCCACTATGCCTGCGATAAATGCGGCGATCAGAGAAGTTTGAAATAACACACTGCCCATTTCCATCTATACTCCACAACCCCCTCCTTGGCCTTGCAAACCTGGCACGCTTTGGACTGATTGTTTGATCCTGGCTGCTCCGGCAGAGGAAGAATAATCTTTGCCTAAAGCAGTTCTAGCGTCAACATCTTTCCACTTTATTCCTTGCTTGTCAAAATATGCTGCCATTTCTACATAATTTTGCGGGAACCAGAAAGAGTTAAATGCCAGCAGATCCTTATAAATTTGGTTTTCCGGTAACCCATTGTAAACTGCCCACTCTATATAACCCAAAGCTGCCATACCGTGATTACAGTCAGGAAAACTGGTGGGGTTACCGCAGCAAGGGCGAAATACGTTATCGGCAATCTTTTTTACCAAATCCTGCTGTTGGACGGTCAATGGGATGATTTCTGCCGCAGAGTAAATTTCCATAACTGGTTTTGCCCCTAATGTCCATCCGCCTGTTGAAGCAAAATTTTCGACCGGGGTACCACCGGTTTTCATCAAACCTTCATCTAAAACTTGGCTTTTATTGGCAAGCCCCAAAGCCCAAAAGAAATTAACAATGAAGTGGGAATTTTTCTCGCTAATTAAGATGTTATCTTCAGAACTACCTTCCATATATTTCATATGGTCTTTGCCGTCTGCATCACCCAACACACTGCTTTCAAACTTGGCCTTATCAATGGCGCCTGCCTCCATCAGTTTTTGACCCAAGTCCTTCCATCTTAAGGAAGTTTTGTAGCCGTCTTGCGGCAAGACTTGCTGCTTTAAGATCTGAATTAACTCTTCCGGACTTTTGGTAGTTTTAGCCAGGGCTTGGAGATTTCTATTTAATTCCTGCCTGATAAAATAATACTGGATAATACCCATCACCATGGTGGAGTTTAAAACAATCACCAGTACCAACCAAAGCGGCACAGCTTTTAATAAGATTTTTTTCAATTTAGAGGTTTTTATCATTTCACCACCACTCCTTTTAGCAAAAACTCCAAATTAGGATTCTGCGCATCATTTGTTTGCAGGGAAATTAACCGTTCCATTGGCCCCACCCCGGTCGGGCCGTGGAAAGCCGGATCAAAAATAACTGTTAGCCGGGCTTCTTTGCCTGACGGCACTTCGCCTACCCAGGAAGAAGTAGTATGCATGCTAAAATAAGGGCTGGTTTTACCATCTATTAATATTTGAGCCTTGGTGCAGGTACAGGATGTTTTTACACCGGTCAATTTTAGTATACCGGTACCGGCATTTTTGATGGTAAAAGTTTTGGTGGCATTTCCTCCATTGATCGGGATATTACCCCAATCAAAAGTTTTTTCCCCAACTTCAACCTTAGCATTTTGTGAAGATGTAATTTGGGTAGGCGCCGAAGCAATGCTTAAAACATAAATCCCGCCGCCTAATATTAAAAGCGTCAAGACAACTAAACCAATAATAATCTTCTTATCGTTCATAGTTTAGGGGATATCTTACTTTAACAAAAGGGGAGTATCAATACTTCAATTTCACTCAGTATTGATACTGAGCGGAGTCGAATGTATCAAGACAGTAATACTCCGCCATCCACCACAACCTGCGTACCTGTCATATATGAGGACATATCTGAGGCCAAAAATAAGACTACTTTACCAATGTCATCCTGTTCTCCTATCCTATGCATGGGAATTTTGGCCAAAAAGTTCTCCAGCACCTTAGACATATCCACTCCTGCCGGCGCGCCTCTTTGCATAGCCGCAACCCCGGGCGTGGCAATTGCCCCTGGGGCTACCGCATTAACCCAAATTTTATGAGGAGCCAGCTCCAAAGCCACATTTTTGGTAAATCCCCACACGCCGTGTTTAGAAGCATCGTAATGCGCTAAACCAACGGAAGAGGGATGAAGGGCATCAATTGAGGTAACATTAATAATCTTACCCCCATTACCTTGTTTAATCATCTGTTCTGCGGCATATTTTGTGCCAAGAAATACCCCTTTAAGATTAACTGATAATACTTTATCAAAATCCGCCGCCGGCATATTTTCTACCGGTTCGCTGGGATAAATTCCGGCATTGTTAACTAAAATATCCAGGCTTCCAAAGGTGCCGACTGTTTCCTCAATCATCATTTTAATGTCTTCTTCCGAAGAAACATCAACTTTTACTGATTTTGCCGTCCAACCTTTTTCTGTTAATTTCCCGACAGCTTCCTCAGCTTCTGTTTCCTTAAAATCAGCAATCATCACCTTTGCCCCGGCTTCTGCTAATCTATACGCTATACCAAAACCAATCCCTTGGGCTCCGCCTGTCACAATAGCCACTTTTGTAGAAAGGTTAAGTAAATTATTTATTGGCAAAATATCAGTCATTACTATTTAATATATTACTTTTTCAGTTCATTTTCAATTCCTGTATTTAGATCACTAAAGTTCCGTAAATTCAATTTGCGTCCGTTTAAGAAAAACGTGGGAGTGGCATTTACCCCCAACCTTTGACCCTCAGCGATATCATCGGTAATCCCAGCTTGAATAGCCTCGTCATCTCTAGTTTGCTGAACCTTATTTTCATCCAAGCCCAACTGCTTGGCTAAATCCAAAAAGAACGGTTTGACATCGCTTAAACCAGACCACTCATTTTGGGTTTCAAATAATTTATCATGCATTTCCCAAAACTTACCTTGTTGCCCGGCTGCTTCGGCAATTTTGGCGGCCTCCCTGCCAAACTGATGTTGAGGAAGAGGGAAATGACGGTAAATAATTTGCACCTGGTCCGGATAATCAGCCTTAATTTTATTTACAAAAGGCAGAACAGCCAAACAAGCAGGACACTGAAAGTCAGAAAATTCAACCAGCTTTATTTTTGCGCTATCACTGCCAATTTTTTGCCCCTTACTATAATCAATTTGCAACACAGAACCTGTGTTCTGAGAGGATCCTGAGCTTCTGCTTAACAAAAATACACCACCAACCAATAAGGCTATGGTAATAAATAAAATTATTCCTAAAATCTTAGTTTCCGTTTTCACTGGTTTTCCTTACGGGCTAAAATAATCAAAAACAAAATTATTACCGATATTATAAACGACAACACACACCAAAAACAAAAAGCCTCAATCACAAAAGCTTCAAGATAAGTTAAATATATCCCAAAACCCACCCCTGAAACCCCAATTAGAAGCTTTAACCTTTTAACTAATTTTCGAGGCAGATTATGCGAATGAACAACAGATAAAAATGCCATTGCCAAATAAAACATTACTCCCAAAAAAGGAATAGAAATGCCTAAAAACTTCGAATAGGGGCTGGCCCGGACAATATCACAGCCACTACCTGTCAGACAAATCATCGGGCCACTGGAAAAATTATATTCGTAGAGCAAATAAGAAGCCACCAACAACCCAAATAAACTAAAGATAAAAATTAACCTGTTTGATAAATTTGTGGAAATCATACATTACAGACTGTAATCACTGTTAGTTCCCATTTCGTGATTATGCTCCCCTCTTTCCAGTTCTTCCTCAAAAGCCTTGATCGCATCCAGTACCTCCTCCGGGGTAGAGACAATTTTATATACCTTCTTTTCCTGCGGCCTTAACAGCATGTTTTCTTTAAAAGCATTAATGATATTCTCCCAGAATTTTCCATACAAAATTAACGGTTTATGATGACCAAAATACAATTTAGCCAACCCCCAGGCCATCCCAAATTCGGAAATGGTGCCGGAACCGCCATTAAATACCACATAAACCTGTCCCATTTTCATCAAAGCCAGAGTTCTTTCTACATAGTTGGTGGTTTTTATTTCCTCGTCAAACAAATTCTTCGGGTCCCGGCCTTCAAAATTAGGGACGTCTTCTGAATATAATGTCACCCCGATTACCTTACCTCCGCCTTCTTTAGCGCCAATTGTAGCTGCCCTCATTACCCCCGGCCCGCCTCCGTCCACCACTGTATAGCTTGCCTCAGCCAGTTCTTTTGCCACTGCTTTTACACTTTTACAAAGCTCGCTGTTATCCGAAGCATCCGCAAATCCAAAAATAGCCACATATTGGATTGTCCTGGCTTTTTTCTCTTTAAGTTCCATTCTCAATTTTCTGAATTTTTTTAATTCTTCTGACATGCCTTTCCTCTGCTGTAAACGGAGCTTCCAACCAAAGCTTGATTGCTTTTAAAGCATCTTCTTCTTTTAAGATCTTCGCCCCCAGCGATAATACATTGGCATCATTATGTTCTCTGGTCAAACGGATCATTTCGAAAGGGTCCACGCTTTCCCTTCCGGTTACATCAACATTATGGGCAGGAATACAAGGGGTATAAAAAACAGCAGCCCGGACGTTTTTGAACTTATTTGCCGCCATTGCCTCCCCCTGTCCGGAACTTCCGAACACAATCCCTCTATTGTTTTCCGGATCATTCGATACAGCTTCCGCTGCTTTAGAAATAAAATCAGGGTAATCATCGTCTTTATCAAATGTATATGCTCCGCAATCTTCTACCTCATACCCTTCATTTTTTAAGAAATCTTTAACCTTTTCCTTTAACTCAAACCCCGCGTGATCAGTAGCTAGGTAAATTTTCATTGAGGATACTATATCATAAACAAAGCTTCTCTTCGAGTAAGTAAGTAAAGCTTGCGATCCAAGAATCTATCCACAAAATTGTTTATGAACCTAATGATATATTTTGTACTACTTGACCGGCATTTTAGGGTTTGATATAAAAGTAATGGTTATCGAAAGATAGCTTTTCAAGAAAACTCGCCTTGTGCGAGTTTTTTTGAGCCATAAATGTTATAATACAGTCATTCTTTCGGGGATTTGTGCATCCTCCGTATAAAACTACGGTGGTCAAAGAAGTCAAGATCGGTAGTACACTCTACGAGGGTCGAAATTTCGACCCATGAACCGGTGAAACTCCGGTAGCGACCGTACAGTCGGGATATCGAGTCAAACTCGACTACCAAGTTAGACTTGGTGAAAGGAAGAATATTTATACCTATTACAGGTGTTTATTTTGTATCCCCGAAAGGGGATTTTTTATGTTTACAGGTATTATTAGGAATTTAGGAAAATTTAATAATAAAAGTGGCTCAATTCTTACATTTGATACCTCCCCAGTTTTTTGCAAAAAACTTAAGACCGGTACTAGCATCTCCGTAAATGGAACCTGCCTGACTGTCTTTAAAAAACCAACTAAAAATTCTTTTTCCGTAAAAGTTATGCCGGAAACACTTATTAAAACAATGTTAGAGTATCTTAAAATCAATGATCTGGTAAACCTGGAACTCCCTGTCACACCCGCGACTTTACTGTCTGGCCATATTATCCAGGGCCACATTGACGGGGTTGCCAGATTTACCAATATTACAAAACAAGGAAACAGCTATATCCTAAGATTTATAGTTCCGGCCAATCTCTCTAAATATCTGGCAGAAAAAGGTTCAGTTGCCATAAACGGCATTTCTTTAACAGTAATTGAAACTGAAAAAAAATATTTCACAGTCGGAATAATTCCCTATACCTGGAATAATACCGTGCTTAAAAATGTCAAGATAGGTGATTTCGTCAATATTGAAGTTGATATTTTGGCAAAGTATCTGGAAAAACTTGTTAAAAAATGATTCAAGATTTATCAATAATTACAACTAAATATAATGAAGGTAATCAGGAACTTAAAATTGCTATTATAAGAAGCAATTACCATCAAGAGTTAACTAAGAGCCTGGAAGAGAAGTGCAGAGAATATTTGATTGCATCAGGGGTAGAACAAAAAAATATATCTACCTTTGAAGTACCCGGTTCCTGGGAGATTCCTTTAGTAGTCAGCAGGCTTGCTTTAAGTAAAAAATTTGACGGCATTGTCGCCCTGGGAGTAATTATCAAAGGTGAAACTTATCATTTTGAAGTGATTGCCAACGAATGCGCCAGAGCTTTAATGAATATCTCTTTAGAGTTTAATATACCAATAACATGTGAGATACTTGCAACTTATAATCTTAGGCAGGCAAAAGAAAGAAGTTTAGGAAAATACAATAAAGGCACAGAAGCAGCTAAAACCATCCTCGAAACCATTAGGACAATATCAAAATTATGAAAAAAGTATCTGCTATCCTTCCAACCGCTTATGGTATTTTTAAAATAATAATCTATACATCGGATAAAGACGGACTGGAACATGCAGCATTAGTTAAAGGAAAAAAACTTAAAGATGATGTTCTGGTTAGAATCCATTCGCAGTGCCTGACAGGAGACACCTTCTCCTCATTAAGATGTGACTGCAGAGAACAATTAACAGCCGGTTTAGAAAAGATTGCCAACTCAGAAAACGGGGTCCTAATTTATCTTAATCAGGAAGGCAGAGGTATCGGACTAACAAATAAAATTAAAGCTTACTCATTACAAGAAAAAGGATTTGATACTGTTGATGCAAACAATACTCTTGGACTTCCTTCGGATGCGAGAGATTACTTGATAGCAGCCAATATATTAAAAGATCTTAATATCAAAAGCATTCAGCTTTTGACCAACAATCCGGATAAAATTAACCAGCTTAAAACTTTCGGTATAACCATAGTCAAACGCATTCCCCTGGAAGCCACACCCAACCATATAGATATAAATTATTTAAAGACTAAAAAAAATAAATTTGGTCATAAGCTGAAATTAGTCTGAATATGGATAAAGACACTCATTTTTTAACAGAAACACTAAGACTCGCCAAAAAAGGATTGGGATGGACAAATCCCAACCCAATGGTAGGAGCGATCATTGTTAAAAACGGCCAGGTCATTGGTAAGGGGTTTCATCGCAAAGCAGGCCTTGCCCATGCGGAAATCGAGGCTCTAAACACTGTCACCCAAGACCCAAAAGACGCAACTCTTTACGTGACTATGGCACCTTGTAACCATTTCGGAAAAACCCCACCCTGCACGGAAAGTATCATAAAAAGCGGGATTAAAGAGATTGTATGCTGCAGTTTAGACCCAAATCCAAAAGTGCACGGTCAAGGTTTAAACAGGTTAAAAAAAGCCGGCATAAAAGTATCTGCCGGCATATTGGAAAATGAAGCGCGGCAGTTAAATAAGGCATTTTTTACATTCCATGAAAAAAAACGGCCCTTTGTTGCCATCAAGTTTGCTGCCTCCTTGGATGGAAAAATGGCCACCCGAACCGGTGATTCAAAATGGATCACCAATGAAAACGCCCGCAGCTTTGCCAGAAATTTAAGGGGACAATATCAAGCAGTGCTGGTTGGCATAAATACCGTACTTACGGATAATCCCAACTTAGGAACAAGCGGAAAAGGAAGAAGGAACCCTACCAGAATTATCCTGGATCCAAAACTGCGAATCCCTTTTGACGCTGATGTTCTGCGTGATACAAATTGCATAATCGTAACCACAACCAAGGCACATAAACCTAAAATAAAACTGATGAAGACTCAGGGTTTTACTGTTTTAGTTTTTAATTCTGAATATATACCAATAAAAAAGCTTTTGTCCAAATTAAGGGAAAAAGAAATCATTAGCATCCTGGTAGAAGGCGGCAATAAAACCCTGGAAAATTTTATTGATGCAGGAATTATCGATAAGGTATATGCGTTCCATGCCCCGATGTTAATTGGTAAAAGACCAACTATAAACGAGTCTCTGTATTTAGAAAATACATCCTTCAAAAAATTTAATGACAATCTCTTAACAATATCAAATAATTGTTAGTATGAAAGCAGTTCCTATAGGAACCAGCAAATTATCATCTGCCAAGAAAGAAAATTGATCTAAAGTCGCGGCTGACAAAGCAGTAAGTATGATCAAAGATAAAGAAAGATCAAGTGGAGTTAGGGAAATTAAAAATAATCCTGAAACTACGGAAACCAAAAAAATAATTAAAGCCCCGCCAACAGTTTTACCTCGCAACAAAGGAATCGCGAGCAAGGTTTGACCTAAAGGGGCCAATGTATCCCCTAACAAAAAGGTAGTAAAAGAAAAAATTGCAATTTCTTTAGGGAACAGCCAAAAAACAATTAAGGCGCTTAAAAAAATTAATGTTGCGCCGGAAAACCTTTGTTTTTCTTTTTGTTTGGCAAAGATTTTTAGACCCAAATAACGCTGATTAAGTTTAGGGTTAAGAAAACGCGCCGCATCAAAAACAATAAATAACAGCAGGACAACAATAACAACCGGAAGGATAGAACCTTTCGGCAACCAGATTAATCCCAAAGGCAAAACAAGAACGCTTAATTTTAAGAGCCGGCGTAAAGGATGGGTAAAAACCAAACTTTTAGAAACAATTATTGAATAAACAACAGTTGCTGTTATAAGGAACAGGGCAATAATTGAACGGGTATAGAAGATAGTTACCAAAGACAACCCCAAAAGCGAAGCCACCCCCCGTCCTCCCTTAAAAGAAAGGTAAAAAGGTTTAATATGGCCCGCTACCGCTGCTAAACCTACCAGGATACCTAAATCCGGACTTACCTTAAAAAGCAAAAAATCAGAAACGGCCAACCAGTAAACAAACGGTGTTTTTAGAAAATCAACAATACCGGCGATAATACCAAAAACAGGTCCAACAAGATGATAAGTATTGGTCGCCCCGGTATTACCATTGCCAAAGTTGCGGATATCAATATGCTTGACTAGTTTGCCGAAAAAATAACCGGGCGAGACAGAACCTATCAAATAGCCTAAAAGAATTAATACAAACAACACCTTTTTATTCTACCAAATCCCAGTTGCAGTTTGATTCTAGTAATACTTCACCTCCATCTCTTGCGGGCTCAAGACTTCTTTTACCGAATGGTCATCACTGATGATAGTGACTTGTTGGGTATGAATGGGGTCATGGGCTAAATTTTTAATTTGGATAGCCGGGTGTACTGATCTCCAAAAATAATAAACAAATTCTTTAATTTCCTCATGACCCATTCCTCTGTTTTGTTTTCTTAGTCTGTCTTCAGATTGATCCCGCCAAGTTAATGACATTTGGTAATTTGGCACATATAAAACATTCATAAAATCAATCAAATCCCATAAGGGTAAGTATTCATCCAGTTTTTTATTGATATCTTTGGCAAATTGGATATGTCCGGGAGTATCTAAAGCCGGTAAACCGCTCTCAAAAACAGATTCATTTTTAACTCTTCTTGCTCCTAACATCCAGCCGTCATAAAAAATAAAATCAGGCTTTTTGGTAATAACTTTCCAGCCTACCCTGTCTCCGTCCCCGTGTTTTGCCCCTTTATCATATATCGGTATTTTAACCTCCATACCATCTTGCATACTTTGTAAATCCTTTAAATTTTGTATAGCAAGCGGAATATCATGAGTAACTCCTCTCCTAATAAACCTAGGATCCTTGCTTCTTAACTGGTTAAGCTCTTCATGAGTAATATAATGGTCATCAATTGATAAAGAAATTGAGGAATAACCAAGGCTTGAAAGCAGGATTTCCATAATTTCACCCTGAGTTGTTTTGCCTGTGCCTTGGATACCTGAAACACCCACAATTAAACCATTTGAATTTGCTCTTTGTTGTTTGATAGCAATTAATTTTTCTACATAAGGATGGTAAAAAATAGCTAAGTCATGTTCCAGGCTACTTTTTGATATTTCCGGCCGCCTAATAAAAAAAGCCTCAAATTCTCCCATATCTTAAGATCTTACCGTACATACTAAAATCAAACAATTAGAAATCACTAAGATGGGGTACTTCATATCTTTACTCTTAGTGCGATCCAAAGTAGAATATCACGCCGGGAAAGCATGCCGATTAGCTTTTTACCTTCTACAACCGGCACTTGGCCAATATCACCATTAACAATTTTACCAAGAGCATCTGATACCAAATCAGTCGGTTTAACTATATCAAGATCCTTATATGAGGTCATTATTTGATTAATCTTTTTTCTGCTCCAATCTTCCCGGGGGATTTTTTGAATATCCTCAAGGCTAACTAAACCTACTAGATTAGTATCGCTTACCACCGGAAAAACATGCCTATCTGTTCCAATCATATATTCATCTACCAGCTGACTAATCGATAAATCAGGAGAAATCAAGGTAATATCGTTTCGAATAATATCCCTTACCCGGACATTAGCCAATAGATCCCGGTACACGACCTGCTGGTATGAAGATGCGGCAGCGGAGGCTAGAAACCAGCCGATAAAAGCAATCCACAAACCTCCAGGTCCAGTCCCGAACACAGGTACGTTAAGCCCAAATACCATTGATATGCCGATTAAAATAAATAAAATACCAAATGCCTGTCCTATGGTGGCGGCAATTTGAGTTGAAGATCGTAAATTGCCGGTGATACCCCAAATAATCGAACGCAAAATCCGCCCTCCATCCAGAGGAAATCCGGGAATTAGATTAAATAATCCCACTAAAATATTGATCGGTCCCAGCCAAAGAAGCAGTGTTCGGATTGGTGAGAGTTGAGATAAACGGTCTGGGCTTATATCTGCACTTGTCAAAATATCTAATCCTTGTCCGGACAAAAACAAAAACAATATACCTAAAATAATACTGGTAACTGGTCCCACCAGAGCCATTAAAAATTCTGTTTTGGCGGATTCAGGCTCGCGCTCCAAATTGGAAACGCCACCGAATAAAAACAGGGTAATCCGGTTAATAGGCAACCCCCGGGCTTTTGCCACCAGCGAATGGGCCATTTCGTGCGTCAGCACTGAGGCAAAAAAAAGCAAAGCGGCAACTACCCCAACTGTCCATTGAAGCAAGGGATTCCATTCCGGCTGCAGGCGGGGAAAAACCCCCAGGGCCAAATTCAAGGTTACCAAAAGAAAAATAAAAATCCAGCTGGGATCAATGGTGATTTCTATACCAAATAATTTTCCTACCCGAAACCCTTCACCCATCTAATTCCTTCTAAACTTACTGTCTGGCTTGAATATAGCTAACCAACCTATATATAAAATGAGAATTTAGTAAGAAATATATATGAGAATAGTAGACAAATACGGCGAGCCCGACGAGGTTACTTCAAGCCATCTTGTCTGGCATAACAACGGACCATGGAAAAAGACGATTGTTTATAGGGATGAAATTGAACATAGGTTTCCTAAACCACACACTGAAAAGTTTATGTTCAAAATTCCCACAGGCAATACCAAAGACCCTGACGAACCAGTAATTACTGAATCGACGATGAAAAAAGTCAAAGAAGGAACCAAAGGAGACTGGGAAGATATTAAAGGGGATTTTGCCGCAACCACCCACAGGATCTCCAAGAAAAAATGATATAGCTTATGAATCAGGTACTCAACCCGAACCTGGCAATATTTTCCCTGATACTACGCGAAGAAAATAACATTAAGCTTTAGGTAAAGGTTTAACAGTGGGGTCGTGCAATATTTCACCTGTCGTATCATAGCGGGATCCATGACAGGGACAATCCCATGATTTTTCCGTATTATTAAAGTTGACAATACAGCCCCAGTGCTGGCAGACTGCGGAAACAGCCGATATCTTCCCGTTTTTATCCTTATATGCTGCAATTTTTCGGCCATCCAATTCAATTACTTTGCCCTCGTTTTCTTTAATTTTATTTATTTCGGTAGGATATTTTGCCAATAATCTGCCGGTAACAAACTTTTTGCTTGAATCTATATTTTGGCTGACAAATTGCTTTATCTCTTTAAGCTGGCCGCTCCTTGCTGGATTAAAGATTTCTGTCCAGGTATTTTTCTTGCCAATGATAGTATCATGCAAAATCCTGGCTGAGGCAACACCGTTGGTCATACCCCAGCCTGCAAAGCCGGTTGCCACAAATAAGTGTTTTGAATAAGGAAGGTATTTCCCGATATAAGGAACCCTGTCAACAGTATCATTGTCTTGTGTTGCCCAATTATAAGCAATAGACTTTAGCTTAAATTTAGCTTGAGTTATTTTTGCCAACTCTTCATAATAATTGATGTTGTTATCCCCACGACCTGTTTGATAATCAAATCCGGTAACAATAAGCATTTCTCCTTTGTCAGTTGGCTGTGGTCTAAGAGAAAAAAGAGGATTATCAATATTAATATACATCCCTTTTGGTATCCGGCCTTCAATATATACCCCTAAAACATAAGACCTCTTAGGGGTCAGGCGGGTAAAATATAAACCTCTGTCCAGTATCGGGTAGTTGGTGGCAATTACTACATCATGAGCCTTAATAACCCCTTTTTCTGTTATCACATCAGATGGTTCTCCTTCTTTAACATCCTTAACCCTAACTTCATCGACAATTAATGATCTGTTTTTATTAATTGCCCTAGCTAAAGCTAACAAAAACTTCCTGGGGTGAAAGTGGGCCTGGTTATCGAAACGGACGGCACCTTTTACCCGGTAGGGCAATTCCGTTTCTTTGGTAAATGATGCCGGCAGCCCCAGGGATTTCGCAGCCTGAACCTCTTTTTTTATCCGGTCCAGCTGGTTTTGATCTTCAGTGTATGTGTATGCCGGAGCCCTAACAAAATCACAATCTATTTGTAAATTTTTTACTAATGAGGCGATTTCATCAATCGCGGATTGTTGAGCATCAGCGTATAGTTTGGCAGTTTTCTTATCAAATTTATTAATTAAATAGTCGTAAATTAGAGTATGGAGTGAGGTAATTTTTGCGGTAGTAAATCCTGTTACACCTTCTAATATTTTATTCGCTTCAACAACAATAACCTTTTTGCCTGATTTAGTTAAAAAGTAAGCTAGAGTAATACCAACGATCCCTCCTCCAACTATTGCCACATCGAAGGTTTTTTTTGGTAATTCACTTTTATAATTAAGGGTAGGTGTGGTTGATATCCAATAAGAAATGCGCTTGGCAGTTTCTAGGTCTTTGTTAACTTTTTTATTCATCTTTGATACACAACTGCCTCCAGGGATTATAGTTAGATAACCTAAATATAAGGCAAAATCCCCAAAGAGGAGTAATTTTCATTTAGATTGTTAAGAGTCTTCATATCTTCATCTCTAAATGAGATTTTTGATTGGCTTTTGGAATAGGCACAGTTCCCAGTTGCAAATTCCAGCGGATTAAAATTTGAGCAGAACTCTTTTTATATTTTTCTGCAAGTTGTTTAAGTATTTTATCACCAAGCCGTTTAGTTCTGGTTAACGGACTGTAAGCCTGGACAATGATTTTATTCTTCTTGCAGTATTTCAACATATCCTCACTATGGCCGAATGGACTCCATTCAATTTGATTGACAGTCGGGATTTCACCAGTGGCTTGGATAAGTTGATCGATTAGATCAGTGGAATAGTTGCTTACTCCAATATCTTTTACTAATCCCTCTTCCTGGGCCCTGATTAAACCGGTCCACAAGTCTATTCCAGCTCCAACAAGAGGCGGACGATGGATCAACATTAGATCAACATACTTAAGATCTAATTCTTCTAAATTAGCTATTGTTCGGGCGTAGGCATTATCAGTTTCTTCCGCTTTCGTAGTGATATAGATGTCTTTACGATCAATTTTGCTATTTTTAGTAGCCTTACCAATTCCTGATTGAGTTTTGTAATCGCTCGAAGTATCAATAAGCCGGTAGCCAAGCTCTAAAGCATAAGCAACCGTATCAGTTGTATCCATTGTTAACTGCCATGTACCTAATCCAAAAACGGGCATTTTATTTCCAGTCCGTAATTTAATGGTTGAATTTGGATTCATTATCTTTTAACAATTTTAAAAAGAAAATATAGATTCAAAGCTTAAATCGAGTAAGAAACTTGTAATAATTTCACCAATCTTACATCTTTCATATATTTTTCATATTCTGTTTTGTTGAAACTCTGCCATACTGACATCCATGCTGGCAGGCTCAGGAAAAGGCAGGCGGGGAAACCCGTCTGCTGACAGTCTGCCAGCAATAAAATATCAGGGAGGAAAACAATATCAGAATTATTAAAATCACAACACAAAAATTAAAAGAAATAGTCAATATTACAAAAGAGATAGAAAAGCTTTTAGAAAACCACCCGGCAAATGATGGGATGATTCATCTTTTCTTAAAACACTCAACTGCTGCTTTAACAACTGCGTATATCCAAGAAGGTTTTGACCTGGAAATGATTGGTGCTTTTGAAGTTACACTTCCGGCTCCATCACTACCAAGGCCGGCAAATCACCACACTCACCACATTAGCCACATGCCTGCTCATATTACTGCCTCAATGCTGGGGCCACATTTAGCTGTACCGGTTGAAAACAATAAACTACAGCTAGGAAATTTCCAATCAATAGTGTTAGTGGAATTAAATGGTCCAAAAGAAAGAGAAATTGTAGTTGATTACAATGAACGGTAATTTTAAAGATCGGGTAGAAGCAGGAAGAAAACTGGCAGGATTTTTTGATCATATCAATGGTAAAAATGCCGTAGTATATGCTCTTCCAAGAGGCGGAGTAGTAGTCGGGACAGAAATCGCCAAAGCCATCCATGCCCCCCTTGATTTGATTATCACCCGCAAAATCGGTCATCCGTATAATCCGGAATATGCCATCGGGGCTATTACTGAAAAGCAAACACAAGAAGCGAGAAGGCGCAGGGAAGTTTATTTAGGGAAAAAACCACCCATTTCCAGCAAAGGTAAAATTGCTGTTTTAGTTGATGACGGCATCGCCACCGGTTTAACCATGAAAGCAGCTTTGAAAGAATTACAAATGCACTTACATCCGGCAAAAATAATTATAGCCGTACCTGTTGCACCAAAGGATACTGTGGATGAATTGGAAAAGATGGGAGTTGAAGTACTTTCTATTATCACGACCAAGGAATTTTTAGGCGCGATTGGGGCATATTACCAGGATTTTGCCCCAGTAGAGGACCAGGACGTAATCAGGATAATGAAGGAGGCGGCAGAATATGATCATATTCCCGTTCCCCCGGTTTAAACAACATGCCCGGTTTTTAAAAAGTCTGCCCGGGTACAAATTAGGAAATTTCCAGACTACCCGTTTCCCAAACCAGGAAATTTATGCCAGAATTGATACCACTGATTCCGTTCCACAAGTCTACAGCTTAAGATCAGAAGAGCTGAAAATACTTTCTACCAGATCTATTCTGAGTAGTTATGCTCGTCATATGCGAAGAACCCAAGAAAAAGCAGACAAAGCCATAAAAAAGTTGGAGCAATGAAAATCCTTATTGTCTTTCTTGGTACAGGTGCAAGCGGGGGGACGCCTGGCTTGGGAAAATCAAACAGGCTGGAAAGTTCCGCTTTTATCAAAGAAGGTCTAAATATTTTAATTGATACCACCCGTGACTTTGTTAAACAAATCAAATTTGTTGACAAAAATCTGACGATCGTCAATAATTTATCAACTAGTATCAATGCGGTCCTTTTGACACACGGGCATTTGGATGCCTGCGGCGGTATCGCTAAACTTTCTCCCAATATACCGGTGTTTGCCCACCCAAAAACTTTAAGAATTATTCAGCAAAAATTCTGCTTATCTAAACTGAAACTAATCCCCGTGAGAAGTGGCCAGATCGTAAAGTTAGGTAACTGGGATATCATCCCCCAACAAATACCCCACTCCAAAGATCCCAGATTCCCTACTTTTGCCTGGAAGTTAGCAGGTCCAAAAACCATTATCTATGCTTCAGACATAGCCGAACTGACACTAAAATTTAAGGATTTTTGTAACAAAGCGGATTTGCTGATAATTGATGGCGCCACTTGGAAAAGAAAAATTTTTACCCATTTACGGGTTGACCAGGATTTACCAATAATCTGCCGGTGGCCGGTTGGTAAAATCATCCTGACCCAAATCGGCCAATCAGCGCCTCCCCATGAAGAATTTAAAAAAATAGTTACAAATATTTGTCCTAAAGCCATTCCTGCATATGATGGGATGGAAATATCCATCTGATGGATTTATCTTGGTCTATATCTGCGCCTTTCAGGTTCAGGTGGATAGGGAATGGGTATGTATTGAAAAATTTATATTTTTAAAGCAACTTGCTTACTATGCAAAAATACTTCATTTAATGGGACATTGAGCTCTGTCACAAATTCACCCAAAACTTTTTTGTTAAGTGGATAAGATAGGCGTTTTTTAATTTTAGGAATCATTTCAGCGTGTCCCCCCAAGATAATAAAATGGATATTTTTATTGTGGGCAAATTCAAAGGTTTCTTGGGCAATCTTTTGTAAATGACGATACAAATGTCCTTCAATATGACGGAAGATCTTGTCATCCCTGCCCCAGTCAATTTTTTTGGCTTTAACATTTTGCGGCACATGCCCCCCGAATACATCTTTGTGTTCTTCGATTTTTCCTAAATGGACCGTAAACAACCTCGCTTTTTTCCGGTCAACTAATAAAACTAAATATTTCTTGTATTTATCTGCTGCTGTTGCCAACGGTTCTAAATACGGCTTATCTAAAATCTTAACTTGTGGGGGTAAAAAGAATTCGAAATGTAAAACCTGCCATAACTTTTTGCCAGAGGTAAAAAATACAACCGAGCGGGCATTGCTTCTGTCAAAATTTTCTTGCAGGAAATTAATAATCTTATTAATATCAATCTGCCAGGCTTTTTGCTCGCTTTCTGATAAATTCTGATGAATCAACGAATGTAACTCGGACAGGAAAAAACTGGGATAAGGAACCTTCTTCTCCCGGCAGCTTAAATAAACAGACAGAACCTGATGCTGTTTATTTTTCATGCATATTTTCCTCTAATTGAGTGATGATCCGGATACTCACTATCAGCCGGGAAATGTAAATCCTTATACTTTTCCAATTCTTTAAAAATTAAATGGAAACCCTGGTCAACACATTCTTCAATAGTCTGACCCTTAAAATGAACATAAAGTTGTTTTTTGTCCAGCCGGAAAGTCATTGATCCTTCAAAATAAGCTAACGCCGGTTTTGTATCAGCATAACTTTTGTGTGTATGAGGACGACTTCTTGAAGGATGGTATTTGTCGATATTTTTTCTAAGTGTTAACCGGACTACCACCAAATCTTCATCAACAGCAGGCAGGTTCTGGGTAATCTTTTTCAAGTGCTGGTCTATATATTTTTGAGTACCAGGTGATATCCGGCAATGTTTAGTGGTTGATTTAAATATCATCTCATGGATAAACGATATACCAAATAATTGATTTTCGCAGTAATTTTTATCACTGCGGAATTTTAACAAAATAGCTATCTTAAACCAGATGCATAATTTGGATACCCCCAAAGATAATAAAGATAAACATTATCTTATTACCGTCTCAATTAACCAGTTAAAGGTTGAGGGTATTTTAAGAATCCCGTACAATCCTCAAGGTCTGGTCATTTTTGCCCACGGCAGCGGTAGCGGCAGGTATAGCCCCAGGAATAATTTTGTGGCGGCTATCTTAAGGCAGGCCAGAGTAGGCACATTGCTTTTTGATTTGTTAACCGAAGAAGAAAGCCTGATTTACGAAAACCGCTTCAATATTGAACTTCTGACTGAGCGTCTAATCGGAGCAACCCAATGGGTTTTTCAACAACCAAAAACCAAAAATTTACCGGTGGGCTTTTTCGGGGCCAGCACCGGAGCTGCTGCAGCTTTGAAAGCCGCAGCCAGGTTAGGCTCAGAAATCCGGACTATTGTTTCAAGAGGCGGCAGGCCGGATTTGGCTATGGATGAAATAGACAAGGTTAGATCCGCTACCTTGTTAATTGTGGGCGGGGAAGACCCGGAGGTAATCGGGCTAAACCAGACAGCATACCAGGCTTTAAATACTACTAAAAAGCTGGAGATTGTCCCGGGCGCCGGGCATTTGTTTGAAGAACCCGGGACACTACAAAAAGTTGGAGAACTAGCCAGGGACTGGTTTAAAAAATATTTGGCCCGTGATACCAAAGGTACAATTGAACTCTAAATCCTTTTAATATCTTTACTTAAAATTTTACCTTCAGAATTTACTTGATAAATATAAACCTCACCAAAAGCTAATTCTAAATGGGGAATTTCTTCCTCCGAAATATTTTCCAAAAATTTAATTAAGGCCCTTAGGGAATTTCCGTGGGCCACCACTAGAACATTTTTCCCGTTTTGTAACTGGGGGAGGATTTTTTCTTTGTAATACGGCATCACTCTCTTATAAACATCTTTTAAAGATTCGCCATGGGGCACCGGATAATCCCAACTCCTCCGCCATTTTAAATATTGCTCTTCCCCGTACTCTTTTTCCATTTCCAACTTATTCTTACCGGTTAAATCCCCGTAATCCCGTTCATTTAAAGCCGCATCCTCGATCACTGGCAAGTCTCCCCTCCCGATTGCCAGCTTAATCTCCGTTAAAGTTTCCCGCGCCCTTCTTAGACAAGAAGTATAGGTAATATCGAAATGAATGCCTTGCAAAAGCTCTCCTACCCTTTTTGTATCTGCCCTACCCTTTTTTGAAAGGCTAATATCTGTTAACCCTGTCCAGGCATTTATATCATTCCAGGTTGACTGGGTATGTCTGACTAAAACTAGATGAGCCATAATTTTTCTATTTCCACCAATCTTTCATATTTTACCAGTCTTTCTTTTTGTAAAGGACATCCTGATTTTAGCCCATCCACTCCTAAACCTACTGCTAAATCAGCAATAAACGTATCCATTGTTTCACCGGCCCGGTGTGACACAATAATTTTCCATCCATAATTTTTGGCCAGTAAGGCTGCCTGGATTGTTTCAGAAATAGTGCCGATTTGGTTGGGCTTAATAATTATTGCATTTACCGCCTGCAACTCATGAGCTTTTTTAATCCTTTTGATGTTAGTTGTTACTAAATCATCTCCTACAATCCAAACTGAATTTCCACACCTGGTATGTAAGTTCGAAAATCCCTGCCAGTCTTCTTGATCAAACGGGTCTTCTATTGAAAGAGGCTGGTAGTTAGCAGTAAGTAGTTGGTAGTAAGAAAGCAAATCTTCCCTGCCCATCATTTTTTCTCCAAGCCGGTAATTTCCATCTTCAAAAAAGGTTGAAGCGGCAACATCAATTCCCAATTTTGCATTCTCTTTAACCTTATTCATTACCTCATGCAGAATTTTTAGACCCATTTCCGGATCTTTTGAGGGAACGGTAAATCCCCCCTCATCACCCATTGGCAATTTTCCGAATTCTTCATGTTCGTATTCTGCTAAAAGCTTGATAAATTCCTGTACTAAATCTAAGCTTTCCTTAGGGGAATCAGTCTGAGGAATAAATAAATACTCCTGAAAGGGTAACGAATTTCGGGCATGTACACCTCCCTCTATTAAATTAAAAAAACATAAAGGCAACTTGGGCTCTCTAATACCTGAAATTTTTCCCAACAATTCAAATAGTTCTAAATTCCCTGACCGGGCCAGCAACCTAGCAAAAGCCATACTCAAAGCCAACGTTAAATTACCGCCCAAATTGGATTTCTGCTCTGTACCATCTAGAGTAACCAACAGATGGTCAAACTGGTCCAAGGTAATAAAATCATGGTCTTTAAATTGGGACACCAACCAGGAGGTTTTTTCCAAAGCTTTTACCGGCGGTAAAACTACTGCCTCAGTTGCCCCGGTGCTTTTCCCGGAAGGAACGCTGGCAGAACCCGACAAACACCCGGATCTGATTGTTACCTCCAAAGTATCATGTCCCCGTGAATCAGAAATAACTTTTAACTTAATATCATCAATCTTCATCTTCTAAGTTCTTGTTCATGGATTTTGATAATGGTTTTAATAACAGAATCGGGGTTTAAAGAAATACTATCTATCCCTTCTTTGACCAAAAACTGGGCAAACTCCGGGTAATCAGAAGGTGCCTGGCCACAAATACCAATATATCTTCCCCTGGCTTTACATCTTTTGATTACCTGCGAAATTAATATTTTGACGCTTTCATCGTTTTCATTGGCAATTCCTTTGACTCTCTCATTTCCATCCCGGTCAATCCCTAAAACCAGCTGGGTTAAATCATTACTGCCAATACTCATTCCGTCAAAAACATCCAAAAATTTATCAGCCAGCACTACATTAGCCGGTATTTCACACATCACATACACTTGAAGTTTAGGAAACTTTTTCTTAGTTAATCCATTCTTTTCCAATAACTCTAAAACTTTTATGCCTTCTTGGGCAGTCCGGCAAAACGGCACCATTACCATGGTATTATCAAGCCCCATTTCACCAACAACTTTCTTCATAGCTTCTATTTCTAAAATAAAAGCCGGGATAAATTCAGAAGAATAATACCTGGATGCACCTCTCCAGCCGATCATTGGATTTTCCTCCTGCGGCTCAAATAAATAACCGCCCACTAAAGACCTGTACTCATTAGTTTTAAAATCGGAAAAACGGACAATTACCGGATTAGGATAAAACGCGGCCGAAATCCTGGCAATTCCGTAAGCCAGCTTATCAATATAAAATTGCTTTTTGTCCTTATATTCTGCGGTCTTTTTTTCAACCTCATCTTTAACAGCTTTAGGTAACTTCTCAAAATTTACCAAAGATAAGGGATGAATCCCGATCTCGGATGCGATGATAAACTCTTCCCGTGCTAGTCCTACTCCCTTATTTGGCAAAAACGATTTTTCAAAAGCAGTTTCCGGAGTGGCAATATTCATCATAATATGGGTTTTTGTTTGAGGAATATTTTTAGTATCATGCTCTAAAACCTTAAACTTTAATTCCCCTTTAAAAACAATTCCTTCTTCACCGGAACAATCAACTGTTAACATTTGTCCGTTTTTAATCTTGCTGGTTGCATTCTTACAGCCAACAACTGCCGGAATACCCAATTCCCGGGAAACTATTGCGGCATGAGACGTCCTCCCTCCTTGATCTGTCACAATTGCCGAAGCAATTTTCATAACCGGCTCCCAATCCGGGTCTGTCATATCAGTCACCAAAATTTCTCCTTTTTGGAAACGGTCAATATCTTTTGGATCCAAAATAATCCTTGCTTTACCAATACTTATCTTGCTGCCCACAGATGCCCCGCTGACAATCTTCTCTCCATCTTCTTCCCTAATATATTCTTTAACAACTGCAAAATCTCTCTCTGCATGAATTGTTTCCGGCCGGGCTTGGATGATATACAGCTTTCCGTCTTTGCCGTCTTTAGCCCACTCTGTATCCATTGGAGTCCATTTCTTGTTTTTATTACTGTAGTGCTCTTCAATCTTTGCCCCCCAATCAGCAAGCGTCAGAATCTCTTTATCAGTTAAAGTAAACGACTCTTTTTCTTTATCTGAAGTTTCGATAATTTCGGTCGGTTTATCTTTGCCATAAACCATCTTTTTATCTTTTATTCCCAATTTTTTTTCAATAATGGCGGCGGTCTTTTTAAAGACCAAAAACTCATCAGGTGTAACTTCTCCCTGCACTATCATTTCCCCCAAACCCCATGAAGCATTAATTAAAACTACGTCCTTAAAACCTGTTTCAGTATCTAAAGTAAACATTACTCCGGAACAACTTAAATCAGAACGAATCATTTTTTGTACCCCTACAGACAGATAGACCTTTAAATGATCAAAGCCCTTATCTTCCCGGTAAGAAATCGCCCTGCCGGTAAAAAGGGAGGCCATGGCTTTTCTAATTGCTAAAAGCGTATCTTCTTCACCTCTAACATTAAGGTAAGTTTCATGCTGACCGGCAAAAGACGCTCCAGGCAAATCCTCTGCAGTGGCAGAGGAACGGACAGCAAAATCAGTTTTTGCCCCGTACTTTTTTTCATAGATTTTATGAACGGATTTTATTTCATCCTCCAGCTTATTCGGAAAGGGTGTTTGTAAAAATTTATTAATAATATTTTTGGAAACTAAAGCTAGTTCTTTTAGATCACCTTTTTTAAAATGAGCAAGTTGTTCTTTAATATAATCTGCTAAACCCGTCTCTGATAAATAAAATTTATAGGCAGTGGCAGTTACGGCATAACCAGATGGCACAGACACTCCTTTATCTGAAAGGGACTGGATCATTTCACCCAGTGAAGCATTCTTACCGCCTACCTCAGATACATCATCAATACCTAAATTTTCAAATGGGATAATGAATTTAACCATTAATTTAATAATACCCTTTTTTACCTGTTAAGGTAATCCTCTAAAAAGTCAATAAGAAGAAATAAAAGATTATTGCTCCTGCAACTAATGCCTGCCAACAGCCAGATTAGACGAATTCATTAATTCAATCCATATCAATAACTAATCCGCCCCAAGTAAAATTCTGTGCTCCTAAGCCTTCCCCGGTTAAAGGGTTAAAATATTCTCGGAATCCTGATTTTTGAATCAGAGCAATAGAGGATCTTTTAATTTCTTGTGCCGCATCCCGAAAGCCATAATTTAATAAACCCTTATAGATAAACCAATTAGTACCTATCCAGGTTGGACCTCTCCAAAAACCCTCAGGATCAAAAGAGGGCTCATTTAGTGCTGTCGTGGGAACCGGAAAATTAGTCCAAAATTCACTTTTGTTAAGCAGGTGCTTATCTACTAAATCTCTTGCCTCTTTTTGGCTGATAAGTTGAGCAAATAAAGGAGCAAATAAAGCCCAGGTTTTCACTTTGATTTTTTTATAATCTTCTCCGTAAGTTGACCAAAAAATACCATTCTCCAACATAAATTTCTTCATAGCAGAAGATATAGCTTCTGCTTCTTTCGTAAAATAACCGGCATCCTCACTGGTACCTGCTCTTTCAGCGATTTTAGCAAGCAGTTTCAAGTTTGCAACCATAATGGAATTAAATGGTACATCCTTAACCCAGAAAAAATTCCGCATACAAAAAGGGGCATCAAATTTACACTCTATATTTTGAGCAACTAATTGAAGTCTCCTGTTAGCATTCT
>CAZWTE010000006.1:0-25126 GCA_964637465.1 uncultured Gammaproteobacteria bacterium
CAGGTGGTCAATCTCCTCATATGCTACTCCCCGTTTTTTTAAAGTTTCTAAAAATTCATCCGGCATTTTCAGGGTGGGGTGGGAAATAAAAATTTGTTTGACCTTAAAATGGGAAAGGGCTAAGGAAAGGGCATGGACAGTCCGGCCGTATTTTAAATCCCCCATTAAAGCCACTGTGATTCCATCCAGGTCACCCGCTTCCTTCATAATGGTATAAAGATCCAGCATGGTTTGGGTGGGGTGTTGGTTAGGGCCGTCTCCGGCATTGATGACCGGAATATCGGCCACCTCTGCCGCTTCTTTGGCGGCGCCGGACTCCGGGTGCCTCATAATTAAAACATCAGCGTATGAATTCATAATCCTGATCGTATCGGAAAAAGATTCACCTTTATGAATACTGGTTGACTCCGGATCATTAAAACCGATTATCCCCATACCGATCCTTTGGGCGGCCGACCTGAAAGACTGTTCAGTCCGGGTGGATTGTTCAAAAAATAATACGGCGGCAATTTTGCCCTGGGCTGTGGTGTAGTTGGAACGGTCTCTTTTAACAAAGGCCGGGTCAAAATGCTTGGCGGTTTTTAAAATAAATAATAACTCCTCTTTGGAGAAGTCATTTATATCAATAATATCCCGGCCTTTAAAGTTCATATCTTTTAAAAAACCCCGCCACGGCGGGGTCACTACACTCTATTAGGCTCTGTGATAACAATACATTTCACCATAAATCTTTATTAAATCTTTTGTTAGTTTAGCGGCAAAAACCTGATCTGTCAACTATGTTCATAAAATCTGATTATAGTTTGATATTTGACAATACCTATTCGAATCCAGTATAACTTGATTTCTAAATAATGACCGCTCGTTCACATGAATTACTTATACCTCCAAATTCTATACATATAGGCATCTTTGATGAAGCTGAACCATTAAAGGCAGCTGCTACTTGGGGAGCCATCGGTGCGGAAGCTGTTTTAACTCAATGCTACCCTGAAGAAATTTCTTTATTTCATCAGTCATTTGATACACTTGCTGCCAGACAAGAAGGCTTAAATTACGCCGCTACGCTACAGAGTCACGGTATACAAGTACTAATGATACGCGATCTTTTAGCTGATACATTAAGACCAAAGCCTATGAAAAAATCTGATGTCGTTTCAACGATGATCAGAAAAGCTAATTCCGTTCAAAACCAATATGGTACTCATGTAAGAGAATGCGCCGAATCGATAGAAGAACTTATAGCGCAAGATATCGAACACTACGGAGAAAACCGCGCCCTACAATTAAATACAATATTGAGTCTTGATCCAAAGCTCCCTCTTGGGAATAGTCTCTACGGCAGAGATCATATGAATGTCTTATTACAAAGAAGGGTTGTTTCGCGGATGGCTAAAAACATTAGATCGCATGAGGTAAACTTATACGAACTTGTCTACCAGCAACACCTGACGGCTCACGAAACAATCACTATCCCCCCAGGTGATACCTTCGAAGGCGGAGATGCTTATATACACAATGGCACTGTATTCGTTGGCGTAGGAGCACGCACTACCTTAGGGGCGGCAATCAGAATATACCGGGCACTAAAACCTCAGCTAGAGGAATCTGGTCTTAAATTTGCCGTTGTAATAGACGAAAGTCCATTCGACCGACCCTTCGGCGAACAACAAGACTCCATGCATCTTGATACTTTCTCAAATCCAATAGGCAGAAGAGAAATAGCTGTTTGTATAGAAGAAGCGCAAAGAAGAAAAATCAGATTCTTAAATACCAGTAACGGTAATCTTATTGTAAATGATGGTTTTGGTAGTTTTATTGATTATCTGGAGAAAACAGAAGACCATATAGTGGTTATTCCGAAAGAGGAACAAAGAGGATTTGGCTGTAACTTTCTGCTTAAAGGAGAGGATCCAGACGGAGTATGCACAATATTTGTCCCGCTACGCGGTAATACTTATACAAATAGCCAACTGGAAAAATCTGGCAAAGAAATTGTACACACTGATTTACTAGAAAGCACCAAAGGATACGGTGCAGCACATTGTATGACAGGACAACTATTAAGAAAGGTATAAAAATATGGCAAACGAAAGACTACAGTATGCCGGCATATCTATTCCGCCACTACCTGAAAGTTCAATCCAAATTGTAGAACCAAATCTGGCAACTTTACCCCATAGCCGGGAGTATATTCACTTAGGCTTAAAGGTAAATTTGCAATATTTGATTGCAGGCCTCATTCAGACAGAACCGGAAGAAGTACGATTATCTGATCCCCCGAAAGAATTTCCAGCAGATTATGCTCTTGCCTGCCATCCTCTCGCAAGATCTTTAAAAAGAAATCCTGTCGACATTGCAAATTCGTTAGCAACTCAAGTTAACTCAGGTTTAAGACCAAATTTAATTGAACGAGTTTACGCACAAAATGGCTATATAAATTTTGCAATTGATAATAATCTCTACGGCGAAAAAGTATTACAAGAAATCGAAGCAGGCCGGGATAGTTATGGAGAACAAAATATAGGAGAAGGGAGGAAAGTAGTTATTGACTGCTCTGCTCCAAATATTGCTAAATATATGAGCATCGGTCATTTGCGGTCAACTGTAATTGGTGAATCCCTTCATAGGATTTATCAGACATTAGGTTTTACCGCCATTAGAGACAATCATTTAGGCGACTGGGGAACCCAATTCGGCATACTCGGTTATGCTTATGAAATGTGGAAAGATGAGATTCCGGAACTTGAAGAAGGCGGAGATTCAGTCAAAGGATTTTATAAACTCTATATAAAAATGCATGAGGAGATAGAACGGGAAGAAAAAGAACATCCGGATGGCGAATCACCTCTTAGGCAAGCAGGCAAAGCATGGTTTCAAAAATTGGAAAATGGTGATCCAGAAGCTCGGAAGCTTTTTAATTGGGCCTGGGGGGCGAGTTTAAGAGAATTCCAGAGGGTTTATGATTTACTGGGAGTAAAATTTGAATACACTCTTGGAGAATCATTTTATGTTGATCAGGGAATGATCCCAAATGTTGTTAATGCGCTCAAACAAAGCGGAGTTGCTAAAACTGATGAGCAAGGTGCAGTAGTTATACCCCTTGAGGAAACAAAATTAAGACCTTTGATAATTCAAAAATCTGATGGAACGAGCCTCTACTCAACTAGAGAAATCGCAGCTTTAGTTTGCAGAATAGCCTGGTTTGATCCGGCTAGTATACTCTATGTCGTCGGTGCAGATCAAAAAGAATATTTTCAGCAAGTTTTTGCGGCAGCCGATAAAATAACCGGAGGGAACAGTCCCGATTTAAAGCATGTTTATTTTGGTATGGTTTCCCTGCCTGAAGGCAAGATGTCTACAAGACGGGGACGACTTATATTTCTTGAGGATATGCTGAGTGAAGGAGTATCAAGAGCAAAACAGAGAATGCAGGAAACAGATAGAAATCTTTCAGAAATAGAAATAACTGATGTCTCAAGACAAATCGGAATTGGGGCGGCAATCTATTTTGATCTCGGGCAAAGCAGGGAAAGGGCTATATTGTTTAATTGGGATCACGCCTTATCACTGGAAGGCAACAGCGCCCCTTATATCCAATATACTAACACAAGGGCTCGTTCAATATTAGGACGAGCGGAAGAAAAAGGCATTACAATTGATTTTAATCAAAAAACTGTTTTTAATTTACCCGGGGAACAGATATTAATAAAGCAACTCGCAAAATTCCCTGATGCAATACGAAAAGCTGGAGATACTAACCAACCAAGCGCAATAGCCGAATACCTGCTGTCAATTGCCACCCTTTTTAATCAATTTTACCAAAAAGTAAATGTTATAAACGAACCGGATCCTGTTCAAAAAAATACAAGACTCAGATTAACAGCCGCAACTTCTCAGATAATACAAAGCGGGTTATACTTACTCGGTATAGAAGCACCCAGCAAAATGTAATAAAATGATAACCACAACAGAGCGTACAGCGGAATCTACAACAACTGGACTCAGACATTTATCACGCGTAGCAAAATTTTATGATTCAGAAATAGACGGCTACGATAAAGGGTATTCAACTCTTTTATGTCAAGCAGAAGACGAAGTATTGGTTCATTTAATTCAAGGGGTGGTAGGAAATAAGGTAGTTGATGCTGGTTGTGGTACTGGCGATTTTCTCAAGTATTTTCAGCCTGCTGAGTACATAGGTTTTGATATTTCTTTTCGAATGGTTCAGGAGGCAAAACGCAAGTATGGAAGAGAATTTATGGTTGCGGATATGCATAATCTTTCACTTCCTAATGATTGCTTCGATACACTTGTCAGTTTCTATGGACCAATGTCTTATTCTCTAAACCCACAAGCGCTAATTCAAGAATTCACAAGGGTTATTAAGCCTGGAGGGTCATTAATAGTAATGCCGTATACCAAAAGATCTGGAGAGGCACAAACAGCTTCAACATTAGAAAGGAAAGTCCTTACCGGGGATTATGCCACAGCTACAAATCCAAATATTGAGAAAGTTTTTTATTCGACAAAGATGCTTAAAAAACTATTTAATAACTTTGATGATGTACGAATAGTAGGGATAAATTTTGCTGCTAATGGAATTGAATATGCCGATGGAATATTACAGGGCGTGTTACAAAAAGAGCCGCTTTCTGCTACATTTTACCGAAAGTTTATGTTGTGGGAACTAGAAAACATAGAAGAGAAAAACCGCCCGGTTGAATACGCGCGGCACGCGCTTGTGATAGCAAGAAAGCCCGATAAACCTGAACCTAATTTATGTTAAGCGAGATTGATAAAATGAGATCCTTTAAAGAAAACAAAGACAGAGAGATTAATCCATTTGATGAAATTATCTTTATGCTTGATGCGAATCATGTTGGGTATCAAACCATAAAGCATGAACCGGTTTATACAAGCGCTCAAGCAGAAAGCATAAGCGGGCTTGCTTTGAATCAAGGCGCTAAAGCTTTACTTTTAAAGGCTGACAAAGATTTTGTCTTAGTTGTGTTGCCTGGTGACAAACGTGTCGATTGCAACAAGCTCAAACAAGTTCTCGCTGCAAAAAAAGTCAGGTTTGCAGGAGAGGAAGAAGTAAGAAAGATCATGCATTGTGAGCTTGGCGCCTGCTACCCAATTGGGTCTTTTTTAAATCTAAGAACAGTAGCAGATCCATCTTTGATAGAACATGAAACGATAGCATTTAATCCAGGAGTCAATGATAAATCAATAATTTTAAAGTCGGAAGACTATATTAAGGTTGCCTCACCGGAAATTATACAGATAAGCGAATAAAAATTACGAATTGAAGGTTGAAGCGCCTGAAAGGATGTAAATATATATTGGAAATCTTACAAGAACTTATTGGTATACCTTCCTATTCTGGTCAAGAACTAGGCATACAAACATATATAAAAGGACAGTTTGAGTTTTCTGGACTAAAACCATTTTTTCAAGATGATAACCTCATTATCCGTCTAAAAGGAGCTGACCAAACCAGAGCTTTTATATTTAACGGCCATGTCGACGTTGTGAGTATTGGCGAGCTAACAGATTGGAAATATAGCCCCTGGGAAGGGAGTGTTGTGGACGGCAGAATTTATGGCAGAGGCACGAGCGATATGAAAGGCGGAATTTGGGCAATGATGGAAACTGCAAAATCGCTAGCCCGGACAGATAAGTTACCTACGGATGTTTGGTTTGCATTTGTGGTAAGGGAGGAAACAGACAGCCAGGGAACAAAACAATTTGCAGACTGGTTTAAGCAAGAAGGTTATTTGGATCGTTATCACGAACTGGCTGCAGTGTTTCCAGAACCTACCAATCTGACAGTTGTCCAGTATGGACACCGCGGTAATTTTTTTATTAAAGCAGAAAAAAGAGGAGTTGCCGGACATTCTTCCAGGCCAAACACTATCGATCCTCACGCAATTTTAGAGATGACCGGACTTATTAGTGATTTAATGCAGGAAAGTCTTTTGTGGCAGACCTTGTTCCGAGGGTCTGAATTCGTTCCGCCAACAATTACACCAACTTCAATTCAAGCTAAATCAGAGTCTCCTAACAAAACAGCGGATCGCTGCCAAGTTAATTTTGATTTACGGACAATTCCGGGATTTCATCAGGAAGCGTTTGACAGAATGGAAGAGCTGGCGGACAGAAGAGGAATAAAATTATCACTACTTTATCCTCCAGCCCCTACCGCTTATACCAAACCTGATGCAAAAATCGTTAGGGCATTTCAAGAAATACTTCCAAATATACGCGCGGAAGTTAATGACGCTTCAAACGATCTGGGTTTCTTTTCAGAGATAGGGATAGACGGTGTGATGTTCGGGCCGGGAGAGATGTCACAGGCTCACAGAACAAATGAATCTGCTGATATTGAACAAATTCTTGCTACTCCGGGTATTTTTGAAAATGTTTATCTAGCCTGGGCCCAAACTATATGAATGAAAGAATTACATTATTCGGTGATATGGATATTAAACTTTAATTAAGCGGATATTTGACAATTAAATAACAAAATGTTATATTATAGTCTTAAAATTTCACAATAGCGTTGATGGAGAAAGGAAGACATTCTTCTCTAGAGCTCCGGAGCTAGTTTCTGAAAAAATCCGCAAGGAAAGTAAGAAACACTAGGTTGAGTCAATCATTTTATCCTGCTTAGGATAATACGATTGAGAAGAAGCGTGGTACCACGGACTAAATCCGTCGCTTCCTACGATTCATCAATTCAATCAAATGAATCTATAGGAAGGGACGGTTTTTTTATGAAAACTAATTTAATTAAATCAAGTAAAGTAGGTTCTGTTCTAAAAAATTTAAAATTTCCTGCTAACGTAGAACTAACTACAAAAATACAGTCTATTGAGGGCGAGATTATTGTGGTAAAAGCACTGAAATCGCAAAAAAAGTATGGCAATATTGAATTGACCAGTGGCAGAATGTCAAAAATCAAAAAAGGTGATATTTTAGTAGGAGCGCTGGGTCAACGAAAAGCATTGGAAGGTGTCGTGGGAAATGTTCCTAAAAACCTCAAAGTAAATGACGTAATTCATATCCTCAACTTAGGTGGAGTATTGGGTACGGCTGAGTCCTGGAATCCTGATTTCATAGATAATCCCCTACCTGTTATGGTAATGGGGGCTATCGCCCAGAAAGGTTCTACACTAAATATCCAATCATATTCTTTAAAACAAGAAGATACGCTGCATAATACTGCTCCAATTGTGTTAATTCTCGGTTCCTCAATGGGAGTTGGTAAAACAACTATCGTTAATAAAGTTGTACATTTGTTGGTTAAAGAAAAAGGGCTTAAAATTGCCGCAGGTAAACTTACGGGGGTTGCCGCAAAAAGAGACTTAGTGGCAATGAAAAACGCGGGAGCAAATCCGGTATTAAGCTTCCTTGATACAGGCTTAATATCTACAGTTGATAAGGATAAAGTGATTGTGCCTGCAACAAATACTGTATTAAACGCCTTAAACAAAAGGAAGCCAGATTTTCTTGTTATTGAACTTGGGGATGGTGTTATTGGCTGGTATAGCGTTTATACTTTATTACAATATAAAAAATTTATTAAATCTGTATCATTTATAATCGGCTGCGCAAATGATCTGGTCGGGGCAACAGGTTTATATGAAGTTCTTAAAAAAATAGGGTTAAAAATTGATTTTTTTGCAGGTCCTGTTACAAACAATACCGCCGGTACTGATTATTTAGAACAGTTCCTGAAAATTCCTGGGCAGGATCTACGGCATGGGCACGTAAAACTTGTGCGAACACTGCAACAGAAAGGAATATTAAATTATGATTAAAGCAGCTATTATCGGTAGTTCCGGTTATGTAGGTGGTGAACTTATTCGATTACTTTTATTTCATCCCAAAGTTAAGCTTATTAGCGTAACATCTCAGTCGTATGTTGGAAAGAAAATAAGCGACATTCATAAGAATCTTTTTCGGATTTGCGATTTAGAGTTTCAAAAAGAAGACATCGCAGATATTGCAAAAAGGGCAGATGTTTTATTTCTAGCTTTACCTCATGGAATAAGCATGACAAAGATTAAAAATATAGATCTTACCAAAACTAAAATAATAGACCTTGGGGCTGATTTCCGACTTAAAACCGGCGATATATTTGAGAACGTGCATGGAATCAGACATGCCGCACCAGAATTATTGCCATCATCTGTCTATGGATTATCTGAATGGCACGAAAAAGAAATCGCTAAATCCCAGCTGGTTGCTTGTCCAGGATGTTTTCCAACCGGAGCCCTGCTTGCGATAATGCCTTTAGTAAAAACTAATCATAAGATAAACAGTATCATCATTGATTCGAAGACTGGATCATCGGGTTCGGGTAGTAAACCATCAGCAACAACTCATCATCCAGAACGGGCTGAAGATATAAGTGCATATAATATTTTTAATCATCGGCATTTTTGGGAAATTGCCCAGGAGATTAAAAATAAGAATAAGGATGTTAATCTTACCTTTACTGCTCACTCTGTACCAATAGCACGGGGGATTTTTACAACAGCATACATACTTCTTCAAGACAAAGTAACCGAACAAGATATTAAAAAAATCTATGTGGATACTTATCAGAATAAACCATTTATCCGACTTGTTGAAAATACTCATTGCAATATAGTAAATGGAACAAATTACTGCGACATAGCAGTGCATGCAAAAGATAATATGGTTATTGTTACTTCGGCTATCGATAATTTAGTTAAAGGTGCAGCTGGACAAGCTGTACAAAATATGAACATAATGTTCAATCTAGATGAAACAGCCGGATTAACTTTCCCGGGAATGCATCCTTAAAAAACCCTATGCATATTTTTTCAACTGAAGATAGGTACCAGTTACCTACTTACGCAAAGTTCAATATTGCGCTAGAAAAAGGGCTGGGTCTTTATGTCTGGGATCAATCCGGAAAAAAATATCTGGATTTCTACGGTGGGCACGCAGTAACTCTTGTTGGCCATTGCCATCCGGCAATTATCAAAGCAGTAACTGCTCAGATGAAATCCTTAATCTTTTATTCAAACGTAGTCTATAATAAAAAACGTGCATTAGCAGCCAAACAATTAGTGAACTTTGCCGGAAAAACATTTTCAAATGTCTTTTTCTGTAATTCAGGAACAGAAGCAAATGAGACTGCAATTAAATTAGCCAAACAATATACAGGTAAAGACGAGATAATTTCTTTTGCAGGATCATTCCACGGCCGAACCCTCGGATCACTCAGTGTTACAGGAGACAATATACGCAAGAAATATTCTGGTTCGCTAGTGCCAAATGTCAGATTTGCAACTTTCGGGAATATCAATTCTGTAAAAAAGCTTATTTCCAAAAATAGCGCCGCTATCATCCTGGAACCAATCCAGAGTATAGCAGGAATCAATGAAGCAACACCAGATTTCTATAAGCAGCTTGGAGAATTGGCCAAACAGAAGAAAATCGTGCTTATTTTTGATGAAATACAAACAGGTTTAGGCAGAACCGGGAAAAGCTTTTTTTATGAATTTGTTGACGTTGTTCCGGACATAATAACATTAGCAAAAGGGCTTGCCGGCGGTTTGCCGGCAGGCGCAGTGTTAGTAAATAAACATATCGCTCAAAATGTTAAAATCGGAGACCAGGCTTCCACTTTTGGCGGAGGGCCGGTGATTTGTTCTGCGATTTCCGCAACACTTAATGTTATTCAGAAAGAAAATCTGGCAAAAAATGCTGCCATATGTGGGAATATTCTAAAAGAACAAATTTCCAAAATAATTCATGTAACCTCTATCAAAGGCGAAGGGTTACTTCTAGGTATTGTCTTCGATATCCCGGCAGTCGGGGTACAAACAATGTTACTAAAAGAAGGAATTATTACCGGTACCTCCTCAGATCAATATACATTACGTCTTATGCCCCCTATTACCATTACCAATCAAGAAATAAAATTATTTCTGAATATTCTTAAAAATGTATTGAAAAATATCCATGTCTAATTTGTATGTCATAAAATGCGGGGGTAATTTTGTTATGCAATCGAAGCGGGTATCTCCTCTTCTGGGAACAGTCAGGGAACTCCTTAGCAAAGACATTTCTTTCCTCATCATCCATGGTGGTGGAATCCAAGCGGACAATTTAAGTCATCAATTGAAAATTCCAGTTAAAAAAATTAACGGAAGAAGAATCACGGATTTAGAGACTCTACAAATCATTAAAATGGTATATGCCGGCTTAATCAATACTGATTTAGTTGCATCTTGTATTAATCATCAAATTCCGGCTGTGGGGATTTCCGGGGTTAGTAATAAACTTGCCGAAGTTGTAAGACGACCGAAAGTAAGAATAAAAAATACTGCTACAGGAATTATTGAAAACGTTGATTTTGGATACGTAGGAGATTTTAAAAAGATTAATACTGAACTGCTACAATTACTGCTAAACAACGGCTACGTCCCTGTTGTTTCTTGTCTGGGTGTAGATACTGCCGGCATGGTTTTGAACATTAACGCAGACGGGCTGGCAACGAATATTGCAATCGCGCTCAATGCGAAAAAACTTATCTATGTTTCAGATATACAAGGAGTCGCACAAGACAAAGAAAGGGCTAAATTTTTGCGACACCTTTCTTTCGACAAAGCGAGAAAGTTAATTGCTGATGGCATTATTGCAGGAGGAATGATACCAAAAATAGAAAGTTCTTTTGCTGTTCTGGAAAAAAATGTAGAATATGTACAAATTGTCGGTCCGTTAAAAAACAAGGCTGATTGGAAAAATGCAATTTTAAATGACAAATTTGGGACTATCATTACCCGGGGAAGCGACAATCAATAGGGAAATGGAATTAATATCGGATCTAATTAAAATTAAGTCTGTATCCGGAGAAGAGCAGAGACTTGCAAAATTTATAATAAAATATCTTACAGATCGGGGTTTTCAGCCAATCTTACAAGATAACAATATTCTTTTGCATCTTAAAGGTAAAAATCCATCTGCTGCTATTATTTTTAATGCTCATATGGATACTGTTCCTTCCGGCAATTTATCCTCATGGAAGTATCCCCCGTTTGGAAATAAAGCTGGTATTCATGTTGGTAATAAATTTTATGGATTAGGCGCAAGTGATGATAAAGCAGGAATAGCGTCACTGATTCTTCTGGCAAAAAACCTGGCAAAACAAAAACTTCAAAAGGATACCTGGCTAGTATTTGTATGCAAAGAGGAAGTTGATGGTTCAGGCACAAAAAATTTTATTAAATGGTTTAAAAATGAGGGATGGTTAAAAAAATATAAAAAATTATCTGCAGTAATTTGTGAACCGACCGGCCTGAAAGAGATCAAAATCGGACACCGGGGAAATATTTTTGTAAAAATAATTGTTGACGGAGACGGCGGACACGGTTCAAAACCACAAGAGATAAAATTAAATTCTATTTTAGAAGCTTACAAGGTCATTCGCAAACTGAACCGAGTAGCTAAAGAATGGGCGTTAGAATATCATCATCCTATCTTAGGTAAACCCACTTTGGCAATCACAACTATTTCCGGCGGCAATCAATTATCCCCTAATAAGTTTGCTGATTCCTGCACGCTGACCTTAGATATCCGTACAACACCGGAAATGCACAATTCAGTTATAACATTATTAAAAGAAGCGCTTAAAGAATTTAAAATCTCGGTAGAACTATTATATAAACCAACCCCTTTTGGATATACTGATCCAAGCACAGATATCGTAACTGAAACTAAAAGGTTAACAGGAGCAAAAATAACAATCAATATTGGCTCAAATGACCTATGCTTCTTTACTGAACTGGAAATTCCCGGCATTATTTTCGGACCAGGGGAACATACCACAATCCACAAAGTAAACGAGTATTGCGATCTAAGAAAAATAAAGAAAGCTGCTAAAATCTACAAACAATTGGTGATATGAAAGTTGGCTAAATTGTAACCCCAACTCGATCTTTTACTCCTATCAACCTATTTGCGTTACTGAAGTGCTGTTGTTTCTCCAGTTCGTCTACAAGCAATAAAAGAAAATCTCTGACATTTGCAATTACCGGGTAAGCTTGACTTGTTCCTCTATCAGATAATTTTGTGACGGTAAACTCATCGCTGTCAACACATATTACAGGTACTTCTCTTATCTCATCACCCACTAAACGGTACGTCGGAGTCATATTGCCTGTGGCAATAGAATGCAGTGCGGTTGCTAACATCACAACGCAGGATGCATCGATAGCATGAAGCCTCATTGTATCTTGAGACTTTATAGCATCTGTAATTGTATCCGGTAACGGCCCGTCATCTCTAATTGAACCAGCTAAAACTATCGGAACACCATTGCGAACACATTCGTACATAATTCCCCTATTAATCAAACCTGCTTTTGCTGCATTCCCGATTGATCCTGCTATCCGTACAGCATTAATCGCTTCCAAATGCTTTCTGTGTCCATTTTTAACAGCTTGGCAATCATCATCCATTCCCAAGCTGGTTCCGTATATTGCATATTCAATATCGTGAACGGCAATCGCATTCCCACCTAACAATGCTCCCACATAATTATGCTTTATTAACCACTCCATACTTTCAATACCGCCGGCGTGTACAACTGCCGGCCCCAGCACCCAGATAATTTTTCCGTCTTTAGCATCATCTAATACCCCTGCTAAACGGCTGTAATCAACTCTCCTTTCTCTACTAACATCGCTTTTCATAAAACCAAACCTTCCATTATCCCCTTCGTTTTGTCCAAAATTGGTCACGTATATACCTTCACTACCATTTTCAGTGCTGCCTAAGACAACTCTATCCCCTATTTTAAGTTTATTCATTTCTACAACTTGCAATCTTTCTGACCCGCGCCTTACTACACTATCCATCCGTGGCTGTACGGGTAAATGCCACTCTCTGTCAAACCGAAAAAATTCAATCTGATTGGTGGTAAGATAAGTATCCGGGGGAAAACAACCTGTTTGAATAATTTCTCCAAACTGAACTTCTGGTCCGGAAATATTTTGTGGCACTAATTCTTTGATCTTCATTTTGAATGAAGGCTACATACTATTCTTAACTATTTTTCTTGTCAAGCATACGATCGGATACTTGACAAACATCAATCCCGTATATAAGATTAAGCCTCTTATTCACACTGAAGTATTATGGTAACGGCAATAGAAACATCTTTATCTGCCAAAGCTGTCCAAACAACTAATACTCTTTTAATGATCAGCCCTGATCAGTTTGGTTTTAATGATCAGACTGCTACCACCAATCCTTTCCAAAAAGATACTCCCCTAACAAAAATGGCACCCAGAGATCAGGCGCTGACAGAATTTAACAGCATGGTAGCTACACTTCGCAATCACGGAATCGAAGTAATTACATGTCCCAGTAGAACAGATGTCCAAACCCCTGATGCGGTTTTTCCCAACAACTGGATATCATTCCATAGCGAGATTCCGGGTACTAACGTAGTTTTATACCCTATGCTGGCTCCGAACAGAAGAGCTGAAAGACAATTAGAAAAAGTAAAAGAAATGATGCCTTGGATAGATATTAACCCTGAAAAAGTACTGGATTTAACCGGATTTGAAAATTCAGGACAATTTCTAGAAGGTACGGGAAGTTTGGTGTTCGACCGGCTTAACAAGGTGGTATTTGCTGCTGAATCACCCAGAACTTCCTACGATGTTTTAGATGTTTTGTGCAAACAGACCGGTTATAGGGCTGTTAAATTTCATGCATTTGATAGAGAGAAGAAGCCTATTTATCATACAAATGTGGTAATGGGTATTGGGGCAGGTTTTTCAGTAGTATGTCTTGAGTCAATCAGTAACCGCAAAGAAAGAACCAACGTAGAATTTAGACTCAATGATTTGGGGATGGAAGTAATAGATATTACCTTAGATCAACTACATGCATTTTGCGGAAATGTGCTGGAAGTCAAATCAACTAACGGTCGCTCGCACATATTAATGTCTGTTACTGCCTATGATGCTTTTACCGAACAGCAAAGACGGCGCCTGATGACTCCTGTGGATAAACTTATTCCGGTTAATATCCCTACAATAGAAACAATCGGCGGAGGTAGCGCCCGATGTATGGTAGCTGAGGTTTTCCCGGGAAGGAAAATCTAGTCTCCTGTTGTGTTTAGAATTTTTTTAACCAATTGATTGGTTTCCTGCCAGGCTAGATTAATTTTTTGCTGTTTTTCTTGAATCCAAGACCCCTGTTTTTCAATATTGTTTTTTGCATCCTCCAGCAGTTTATTCATAGAAACTTCACTACTGCCACCTACATTATTTCTTTTTTCGATAACCAATTTTGGATCTAATGCTTGTGCAATTTCTTTATCAGTTAGTTTTATTTCCAAATCAAATTTAGCAGCTTTTTGCATAATTTCTTTAGCCGAAATTTGATCAAGAGGTTTTCCGCTTTCAATAGCCTCGTCAACCACCTGGCCAATAATTTTGTAAATCTTTCTATACCCTATTTTAGTTTTCTGGGAAATATAATCAGCCAAATCCGTAGTCAACGAATAATTAAATAATGCCAACTCCATCATTCTGTTTTTGTTAATCTTTAAATTAGAGATAATTTTTTGCATTGAACTAATAACTGAATTAGTTTTTCCCAGACCCAGCTGAACATATTCCTTACTCTCTCTTCCGTCGCGGTTATAACCCATCGGCAAAGAAGACAATGTATTTGCCATAATAGACCAAAAGCCAATTATCTGCGGAGCGGTCGATCGTATAATCTCCAAAACATCAGGATTTTTTTTCTGCGCCATCACAGAAGAACCGGTAATCGGATGCATTCTCTGCGCAACCTCATCACCTAATTCAATCATGTGATATTCAAAGGTATTAAACAATATTAAATCCTCATTCAATTTGCTTGCTACCAAACAGATCTCAGACAATGCAACGAGATAACCCAGTTGGGCAAAACCCCGTGAGCCGATTGCGTCTTGAGGTATCTCCCATACCTTGGAAAATCCTAAATACTCAGCTGTAAACTCTCTATCAAGCAGCCAAGAGGTACCATAGGACTCACAAGCGCCTAAAGGACACATATCATAAAGATTAAAGTAGTATTGGATAGTTTCCAGAGTTCTTAGGAAACCATTTAGATAAGACAGTGCCCACTGCCCAACTGTAGTAATTTTACCGGGTTGCATATGGGTATACCCCGGCATAACCACCTGTTTATGAGCAATAGCTAATGCAAGTAAAGCTTCCAAAAGAGTGATCATTTCCTGTGACAAAGACAACATCTGCTCTCTGAGATAGAGCAATTCTGCAACCATTATCTGATCGTTCCTACTTCTGCCTGTATGGACGCTGTAGGCAGCTTCCCCTGCTCTTTCAACTAATTTTGCCTCCAGGGTTAACTGTGCTCCTTTTTCAGGATCAATTACAAACTTTCCCTCACTAATTTCTTTTTCTATTTCAGTTAATGCCCTAAGACAGACCTTAGCTTTATCATTATCAATAATTCCCTGCTTTAAGAGCATGAGCACATGTGCCGTCGTCCCCCAAACATCAAATGGAAGTATTTCCATATCCAAACCCATCTGTTTTTGGGAAACTATGAACGCTGAGGTTTTAAGTTTTGGTTTATCCATGATTTTTACCTATTAAATGATCCAGTATCGCCATTTGGATCCACATTCTGTTTTCTGCCTGATCAATCACAATAGAGGCAGGGCTGTCTAATACCTCATCAGTCACCTCAACATTTCTTCTGACAGGAAGGCAATGCATAAAATATGCTTTATTTGTCAAATCCATCTTTTTTTTATCTACGATCCAGTTTTTAAGACTTTTCTTGGCTTCTATTTCTTTATCCCAATCTCCGTAATGTTTAATTGCCCCCCAGCTTTTAGCGCATACGATACTGGCACCCTGAAATGCTTCTTGTTGAGCATTAGTGATGTTTAAAGAACCACCAGAATGTTTAGCCCTTGCTTTGGCTGTGTCAATAATTTCTTCATCAAGATCCCACCCCTCAGGATAAGCTATCATTACATCCATTCCTAAATCACAAGCTGACATAAATTGTGAATTAGTTGTTGCCATGGGGAGCGCTTTTGGATGATAAGCCCACGTTAGAACATATTTTTTACCCTTGGGCTTACCTAATTTTTCTGTAATTGTCATTGCATCTCCCAATCCCTGACAAGGATGATAAACATTTGATTCCATATTCACAACCGGCACTTCTGAATATTTTGCAAAACTTTGCATGACAATGTCTTTTTTAGCTTCGTTCCAGGAAGAAACATCAACACTTTTAGAAGAAGCAGTAACTAACTCGCTTGCCCTGACAGAAACAGCATCGCTCATCCGGGATACTACCCTGACTGCTTCTTTGATGTGCTCGCTTGCAGTTTTATCCATGACGGTATTTTCCTCAAATTCTAATGGAAAACCACCTGTACCAGACGATAAATCTACTGCTAACCCACCTAATTTATTCATAGCGGTAATAAACGATAACCTGGTTCTGAGAGATGGATTGAGAAAAAACATACTGAGCACTTTATCTTGAAGCGACTTCTTCCACCCGGATTTCTTCATTGCTAAAGCAATTTTGATCATATCCATTAATTCTTGCTGACTAAAATCAGAGGTTGTTAAAAAATGTTTCATGTCAATTTTTTATACGATTTTTTTCCTCCTAGCATTTGCTGCTAACATTCCTGATAACGCATATATTTTAGCGAAACCGGCAACATCTCTACTATCCCACAAAACATTCTCTTCTCCATAAATAGCAACATCCGGATTCATCAAAGAATAAGGACTCTCGCAACCTTCTATGATAATATTACCCTTAAAGAGCTTTACTTTAACATTTCCTGTCACATTCCCCTGACTACTATCGATGAACGCTTCCAGATCGCGCATTATTGGATCAAAATATAATGCTTCGTGTAGCGAATTACCATAAAAATCACTTAAAGTTTCCTTCCAGAATAATTGCCACTTTGTTAGCACCAATTTCTCAAGTTCTTTATGTGCTTTAATAAGAATGACCGCAGCAGGCGCTGTAAAAGCAATCCTACCCTTAATACCAAGAATCGTATTACCTAAATGAATACCTGTGCCTATACCATGTTGGCCTCCAATTTTTTTCAAATGTTCCATAATGCTGATACCATCCATTTTTTTACCATTCAGCGCAACAGGTAATCCTTTCTCGAAAGACAAAATAAATTCTATCGGAGATTGTGGTGTCTTGCCGAGTGGAGTGATATCCGGAAAAATCTCTTCCGGAAGAGAATCCCAGGAATTTTTAGTCTCTACCCCACTGATTGTAGACCCTAATAAACCCTGATTGATTGAATAATTACTTGTTTTTAAGGAAAATGGTATATGATGCTTTTTAAGTAACTCAAACTCCTCTTCCCTTTTAACGCCTAAGTCCCGAATCGGAGCGAGAACTTTTAGTTCAGGTGCCAATACTTGCAGGGCCACAGAAAACCTGATTTGATCATTACCTGCGCCGGTTGACCCGTGAGCAACATAGCGCGCTCCTGTCTTTTGAGCAACTTCAATCAATTTTTGGGCGATAATCAACCGCTCAGTACCTGCACATAGAGGATAAACTCCACCCCGTAAAACATTACCTTTAATAATATACGAAATAAATTTATTAAAGAGTTCTTTTTTACCATCAATAAAATAGTGGCTTTTCGCACCCAATAACTTAGATTGCGCAGCAATTTTATCTACTTCCTGTTTGCTAAATCCACCTGTATCAACAGTCACAGTCACTACATCAAAACCTTGCCCTTTTAGATAAATCACACAGTATGAGGTATCCAGTCCTCCTGAAAAGGCTAATACCACTTTATCTAAATGCTTATCTTTATTTTCCATTTTTTGGAGTTTTTTGTACAAAAACTCGTCCTTTTAATAGGGACGAGGCTAACCCGTGGTACCACCCTAATTTATCTTACTTTATTACAAAATAAGATACTCTTAGTTAAGAAGATCTACTTTCTGTTGGACAGATTTCTTCGATCTTTGCTCGGAGGCTCTTTTCAGGCAAGATCAAATTTAAAGGCTTCCAGCTGTCCTTTTTGCTGCAAAACGACATCCTGCTTACTTTTCCTCTTCAGCGCGGATCTAGAATAACATAAATAAAATTAACTTGTCAAATTATTTGATCGTACATTTGTTGCTAATTTATAAAGAACACCTAAAAGTACTTTTGTGCCGTTTTCAAGATCTTCAGGCTTAGAATACTCCTCAGGCACATGGCTCACTCCTCCATTCCTGTAGGAGATTCACTACTTAAAGTAGTAAGCTTTACATTAACCTGTTTGGAATTGTGGGATTTTTTAACGCCTCCGGATCAAATCCAAATTGGCGGATTGCTTCCCTCATTGGAATGCCGTCTTTTCGGCTCATATCAAGCTCTCTGTTTATAGTTTCTGCAGCTTGTGAGATTTCTGGAGTTGGTGATGTTAATTCAGTCATACTTATATTATTTGTCCATATAGACCAAAGACATTTTGGCCATTATAAACTAATTGTCCCCTTAAAACTACTTTTTTCACTTTACCCTTTACCTTCATACCTGCAAATGGAGTCCAGCCGGCTTTGGTAAATAAGTGACTAGGGTCTAGAGTATAGGGTATAGGGTCTATTTCTACAAATGTATCCTTCTGCTCAGGGATCCCAAAAATTTTACGAGGGTTCGCAGATGTAAGTTCAATCAACCGATCCATAGTTAACCGGCCTTCATTAACTGCAGTCAAAAGCAGCGGCAAAGTTGTTTCCAGGCCCGGTACACCGAAGGCCGGTTTTTCCCCGGACTTTTCCTCTTTTGTGTGCGGGGCATGGTCAGAACCGATCATGTCAATCACGCCCTCTTTTATCCCCTGCCATAGGGCTTGTTGATCCTCTGGGCTGGCTAGTGGCGGCTTCATAATCCCAAATCCACCTAATCTACTGACATCCTTTTCAGTTAAAAACAGGTGGTGCGGGGTGACTTCGCAGCTGATATTTAGACCGCTGTCTTTAGCGGCTTTGATTAACTTTACTTCCTCATTTAAAGATACATGGCAAACATGCAGTCTGTTACCAAACTTTTTAGCCATATTTATGGCTTTTTGCAAAGTTTCCCCCTCCGCATGCACCATGATCGGCTTCTCCTTTGTCCAGGCAGAAAACACCATTTCCAGAGTTTGTTCATCTTCCATTAATAAATCTCCGGTTGTTTGATTCATATAAACCTTCAGCCCAAAGACTTTGTTTGCAACTTCCGGAAAATATTGAATACTTTTACTGCTTGCCCCAAAATGAAACCCTACATCACAATAAATTCTGCCTTTGGCCAAACTTATTTTCTCTTGTAAAGCTTCCGGCGAAATAGTGGGAATGGGATTATTCGGCATATCCAGGACAGTGGTGAAACCGCCGGCAATGGCTGCTTTGGTGCCACTCTCAAAATCTTCCTTTTGGGTCGCACCGGGTTCCCTGAGGTGAACATGCGGATCAATTAAACCTGGTAATTTAACTAACATAGGTCATATAAGTCATATAAGACTTATGCTAACTATGATAGCATAGAATTATGGCCAAAAAGAAAAGCGCTGATTTAGCTTTGCACAAAGAGCTGGTAAAACAGCTGGTTACTTTATCAACTTCAGCTTTTGGACTAGCCGCGGCTTTAGCCTGGAATGAAACTATCCAAGCTTTAGTTAAAGAATTCATTGAGCCCTCTTTGCCCGGCTCAGGCCTCATCTCAAGACTCATTTATGCCCTGCTGGTCACCTTACTGGCAGTACTGATTACCTTCCAGCTTTCCAAACTAGCCCAAAAATGGGGTCTTAAGAAATAATCTTGCCATTCTCCACTTTTAAAATCCTGGCTGAATCTAAGAATGATTGAGGAATGTTTTCCAGTTCCACTGTGGCAATAATTGTTTGCTGCTTTGAAACTATTTCCACCACATGAGCTCTATGTTCCGCATCCAACTCAGAAAAAACATCATCTAATAATAATATTGGCCTGGTGCCTAAAATTTTGGCCATGTATTCCAACTGGGCTAATTTAAAGGCTAAAGTGGCTGTTCTTTGTTCGCCCCGGGAACCAAAGTGAGCTAAATTCCGGTATGACAAGAGCATATCAAAGTCATCCCGGTGAGGTCCAATTAAGGTAGCTGCAGCCGCCACCTCCCTGCTGTTTGTTTGCACCAATCTCTCCATCGTTACTTCGCTTGGTTTATATTCAAATCTAAAATCTCCTAAAGGCTCTTTTAAAGAATTTATATATTCAAAAAACTCATATCTTTTATCACTGATCGCTTTTCCCTCTTTTATTAACCCGTCTGTCCAAAAGTTAAGTTCATCAGCTCTTCCGTGCCCTTCCCTGATCCTTTTTAATACCCTGTTTCTGGCTGTTAAAAATTTCTCATAAGCAGTCAAGGCTTTTTTATAAGCGGGGTCAATTTGGGCCAAGCCTAAATCCAAATGCCATCTTCTTAAACTTGGTGATCCGGTTACCATGTTAATATCTGATGGGTAAAAAATTACTGCCGGCAAATTGCCGATAAAATCAACCGTCCTTCTTGAAATTCCGTTAACCATCACTTTCTTTTTAAAACTAACTTCTTCTGTCGGTCGATTGATAATTATTAAAAGTTCAGTTTCTCCGCCGTTTTCCGCAAACCCCTCCACCCTGGCAAAATCTTGCCCTTCTTTAATAAGTTCGTCTTCTGTCTCTACCCGCAAGGATTTAGTGGCAGAAAGCAAATAAATAGCTTCTAAAAAATTGGATTTACCGGCAGCATTATTGCCAACCAGAATGGCAGGACGGTGATCGAAATCAAGCTCCAGCTGAAAGTAGTTACGGAAATTGGTTAAATTAAGCTTTTTTAAGAACATGAAGGGATCATACCAAAAATTGACCTAATTGATCTAATTCCTAATTACTAATTACTAATTACTAATTACTAAATAATATCCAATGACTAATGATAAAATCTTCAATTGGATATTGGGATTTGGTGCTTTTTTAGAAATTAGGTTAATTAGAAATTAGAAATTTTACTTCCCCTCCCAGTGTCCCAGTCCCAGAAATTCCCTGACCCGATAGGATAAATGCTCTTTTTTGAAAAACAGGCTAGGTTTTAAACCAAATAGCCCTGCCGATATTACTACCAGCCCAATCCCGATAAATATCGGCCCCGTACCAAAAAGGTCGGCTAAAATGCCGACTAATAAAATCGGCATCAAGGATAAGGCTGACATGGCTACCCCCAAAACTGAAAAAACCTTGCCCCGGTCTTTTTCCGGAGTGTTCTCCTGTAAGACAGTTTGTGAGGGTACTAAGATGGAAACTAAGGCAATACCTAACAGGAATGATCCGACAAAAAGAACCTTAGAGAGGGACGGTTGATAAAAGAACGGTACCGGCCTGGCGTGCCGGAAATATTGGATAGCGGGAGAAATTACAGGGGCAATGCCTACCAGAAATGCCAACAGCCCTCCGACTAAAATACCCTTAGCAACCACTTGCCTTTTAACCACTTTATTTCCAAACCTGCCCAGGATGATCCCGCCTGTGACAATCCCCAAACCTAAAGGGATGGCCAAAACGTATGAAGCATCAGTGGCTTTAATTTGCAAAGATTTTTCCAAAAATCCCGGCACTAAAACAGCTATAACCCCGGTGGCCATCTGCACTCCTGCCAGAATCATAATTGAACTCAAAACCGTCAGCTTACCTTTAATCAAACCAATTGTGCCTTGTATTTCCGATAGACCAATCTCTTTAATATCTGAGTAGTGCTTTCTGGCAAAAGCCAAAAGCAATCTTCTGCCCTGGGCATCTGGCGTAGTTTTGATAGAAGGAAACATTAAAGATAATAAAAACGCCACCCCCAAAAGTACTCCCCCTAAACCAAATATCAGGTTAATGCCGAAGTGAGTAATAAGCGGCCCGGCCAAACCAAACCCGATCAAGAAGGTGGAATATAGGGTAGCCGAAAATATGGAGTTGGCAGTCAGCAGTTGGTTTTTCCTAACTACAATCGGAATGGCGGAGGCTTCAGCCGGGGAATAAAATTGGGCTAAGGTATTGATAAAAAAGGTCACTACTAAAATAAGCGGAAAACTTTCCTTGAAAAAGATCAGGCTGAAAAAGAGCAAACACAGAGCAAAATCAATCATCATAATGATTTTGCGCCGGTCGATCAGATCTACCAATACCCCGGTAAATAAGCCAAATATCACTGCCGGTAAAAAAATGGCAAAAATAAGCACGGAAACAGCGGTGTTTGAATTTGTCAGTTGAAAGACCCAGGAGATGATTAAGGCAAAGTTTAAAACATTTAAAGATAGTTGAACTAAAATTTGATTAACCCAGAGATTTAAAAACCCCGGATTTGCAATTACCGAAGCGAAGCTAGATCTTGCAGTCATAACTAATAATTATATAACATTACTTCTGGCAACCGGGGCAAAAGTATGTGCCTCTTCCGCCTAAAGTAATTTTCTTAACTTTGCCTGGACAGCCCTTGCAGGGATAGCCTGCTTTTCCATAAACATTGGCATAATCTAAGAAGTAACCTTTATGGCCTTCCGGATCTACAAAATGCACCCTGGTTGAACCACCGTATTTTATCCCTGCCTGTAATGATTTAACTATTCCCTGATGCAAGCTTTTAAACTGCCGGTCGCTTAATTCTGATACTTTCTTTCTGGGATCAATTTTGGCCTCAAAACAAGCTTCGTTGGCATAAATATTCCCTACTCCGGCAACGGCCGATTGATCCATAATAGCCACTTTTACAGGCATATTTTTATGTCTTAATAAGTTCTGCTTAAGGATTTGCCAGGTAAAACTTTTCTCCAAAGGCTCCGGTCCCAAATTCTGCAGAGACTTATCACTTATCACTTTTCCCTTATCACTTTCTATTACCTTCACCCAGCCAAACCTCCGCTGGTCATTGAAGTACAAGTGACTGGTCGCCAGAGTCGAGAGTCTAGACTTTTTATGATTTTTTCCTTGACTCTTGACTCTTGACTCTTGACTCTGAAGTGTAAACATCACCCGGGTATGAGGATTTGGCATATTGCCTAACATATCTTCAGTCGGATGCCCTCCAATAAATCTTTCCCTTTCATCCTTACCGCTTCCCCCTTCCCATATCAGCTGACCTGACATTTTTAAGTGGAATAACAAAGTAAAAGAATTGTTATTGCGAGGAGCGATTAGTGACGCGGCAATCTTTCTTGAGCTGGAAGATTGCTTCGGTCCGACTGAACCGCCGGACTCTCGCAATGACGATGACAAATCCATACCTAAAATCTTAGCCCTTCTCCAGATTTTGAGTACTTTTTGACCCTGGGCTAAATTAGGATTTCCTATAAAAGTTTTTGGGGATAAAACCTGGATTTTTTGGATTTTTAAACCAGTAATCTTTTTTTCCAACCTCAATTTAATTATCTCAATCTCTGGTAATTCCGGCATGAGGATATTTTACTACAATATCAGCAAATAGCAGTAGCTCTATTAAAAAATTGTTGTAGCTTCACGACAAACGGACGATTAGGAAAAATTTGGTAATTCCTGCAGGGAAGCGAGATTGCTGATACAAAATCCTTTCGCCTCACGGTTTATTCTTTTTAACAATCCTATTAAAACTGGTTGCGGCCCAAATTCAATAAAATTATTAACCCCTTTTGCAAGCACATACCGAATAGATTGTTCCCACTGTACGGGCAAAATAAGCTGTTCAATCAAACGCTCTTTGATTTCAACTGCAGTTCCGTATGGCTCCGCTGTTACATTCGAAATTACAGGGATATGCGGATTATTACATTCAACCTCTGCTAGGACTTTAGCCAATCCCTCTTGTGCCGGCTTCATCAACGATGAATGCGATGCTATAGAAACATTAAGCGGAATAGCCTTCATTTGCCGCTCTCCTGCTAACTTTACAGCATTCTTCATATCTGCTGACTTGCCGCTGATAACTATCTGGCCCGGGCCGTTATAATTGGCGATTTCCACCCCTGTTTCCTGACAAATCATCCTAACCTGACTCTGGTCTTCAAACCTCATTATAGCTGCCATACTACCAGGGTTAATTCTGCCTGCTTCTTCCATAAATAACCCTCTTTGCCGGACTAAACCAATTACATCTTCAAGCTTAATCGCTTTGGCAGCTGCCAAAGCGGCATATTCTCCGACACTGTGGCCCAGATAAAATAAGGGGGAGGTTTCAAACACTTCCGGGCGGATTGCTTTGGCTACGGCCAGCGCCGCCAAACTATGCGCCACAATTGCCGGCTGGGCTTTACTGGTATCGCTCAACTGATCATTATATAAATCATACTCCGTCACCCTCTCAGTCGTTAAAAAAATCTCTCTTGCCGCAGGAAAACCCATTAGCTCTCTCCACATCCCCTGTCTCTGCGACCCCTGCCCGGTAAACATATACGCTACTTTATCTGCTTCCACCATATTTTTTAATTAAATCAGCTTAACCAATCTGCCGCTTGTTAGGGCTTTTTTTAAAGTAAAGCCAAAAAATGCAATTGACGCTGATAGATAAATAGCATTTAATCCAATCGCCCACCAGAAATTATTGTAATCAAACTGGCCGGTTTTAAAAGCAAATCTCATCCCTTCAAACACGTGGGAAATTGGGATCACAAAGGCTATTTTTTGAAGAATTGGAGGTAAAATACTTAAAGGGTAAAACACGGCGGCAAAGGGCTGGACAAAAAATGGCAAAATCCAGGTCAACGGCCCGATTGAGTGACCGTATTTTAAAATTAAGGATACATTAAAAATCCCAAAAGAGGCTGCAAAAATAAATAAATTAATCCAAAGCAGAGCCAAACCAAAACCTAAAGAAGTAATTTGAAAATGATAAAAAATTGCCGCCATTGCAAACATTGAGGTAAAGGCAATTAAAATCTTAATCAGGCTAATCCCCACCAAAGCGCTTAAATATTCTAAAAAAGTCAGCGGTGAGGCCAATAGGTTAATAATATTGCGGTCCCACACTTCAAACATGAAATTTACCCCGATATCAGTACTGACTTTTTCAAAAATCACCCACAAAATCATCC
>CAZWTE010000007.1:0-5513 GCA_964637465.1 uncultured Gammaproteobacteria bacterium
ATATAGACTTTGCAGCTTATCCGGCTCTGACCAAATCCGGATATGTGGGAGTGAAAGTGTGGATTAACAAAGGGGAGGTAGAAATTTAATATGGCACTATTACAACCAAAGAGAATGAAACACAGAAAAACCTTTAAAGGTAAAAGAGGCGGTGTAGCCACACGCGGCAATAGTTTATCTTTTGGGTCTTTTGGATTAAAAGTTATGGAGGCAGGCTTTATTTCTGCCAGACAATTGGAAGCAGCCAGGCGGGCCGTGGCTCATTTTACCCAAAGAGGCGGCCGGATTTGGATCAGAGTTTTTCCTGATAAACCAATTACCAAACATCCGGCTGAAAGCAGGATGGGTTCAGGTAAAGGCGATGTTGAAGGGTATGTGGCAGTGGTTAAGCCCGGACAGTTGGTTTTTGAAATGGGTGCAGTGGGGAAAACAACAGCCGAGGAAGCTCTCAGGCTAGCTGCTCATAAGTTGCCGATGGACACTAAGTTTGTAGAAAAATAGGTTAAAGATTTATGATTTAGGATTTAAGAACATGAAAAAAACAGGATTGACGCAAATTAAAGGTTTAGATATTAAGGAACTTAAGCTTAAAGCTAAGAGTTTAAGGGAAGAAATTGCAAATTTAATCTTGGATAAAAATATGAAAAAATTAAAAGATTTGAAAATGGTTGCAAAAAAGAAAAAAGAATTGGCCCGAGTACTAACAGTGATGAAACAGAAGGAACAGTTGTCGGTTCTCAGTGGTCAGTTGTCCGATAAAAGTCAGTCAGTCGTCAGTTCTTCGGTTGAAAAATTAGTAACTGAAAAACAGACAACCGGTAAACCAGAATCTGAAAACCGAAAACCGAAAACAGAAAACAGAAAAGCAGGAGGTAAAAAATGATAGGACGGGTTGTTTCAACAAAGACGAAAAATACTGTAACGGTTTTGGTAGAAAGGACAGCGAAGCATCCGCTGTATAAAAAGACTTTTGCAAGAAGCAAAAAATACCTGGTTGATGATTTGTTGGGAGTTAAAGAGGGGGATATTGTAGAGATTATAAAAGTCAAGCCGGTTTCCAAGAACAAACACTGGAAGGTGGTTAAAGTAGTCGGGCAAGATCTGGCAGAAATTGTGAAGGAAGAACAAAAAGAAGCAGCAGAGAAAATAGTGGCAGAAGTAATGCCGGAAGAAAGGGAAGAAGTAAGCAATAATGAAGAAGCAACAACTAAAAAAGAGAAAATCAAAAAGGAGGAAAAGAACAAGAAAGCTTAATTCATAATTCTTGATTCTAAATTCTAACTAATGGTACAGCACAGGACAATATTAACAGTTGCAGATAATAGCGGCGCCAAAAGAATTCAGGTGATTCAACCATTAGGCGGCTCGGGTAAGAGAAAGGCTACTTTGGGACAGTTGGCAGTAGCAGTAGTAAAAGGGGCAGACCCGAATGGTCAAGTAAAAAATCATGAGGTCATTAAGGTTGTGATGGTAAGGACTAAAAAAGAAGTCAGGCGGCCTGATGGTTCGTATATTAAATTTGATGATAATGCCGGGGTAGTGATAGATAATGATGGAAATTTGCGGGCAACCCGTATTTTCGGCCCGATTGCCAGGGAAGTCAGGGATGCCGGATATACCAAGATTGTCTCGCTGGCCCAGGAGGTATGGTAAAAATTTAGAATTAAGAATTTAGAATGAAGAATTAAGGAAAAATATGAAGATAAAAAAGGGTGACAAAGTAAAAATATTATTAGGAAAGGACAGGGGTAAGGAAGGCAAGGTAGTGTTTGTTAGAGGCAAAGACAGAAAAGTATTTGTAGAGGGAGTTAATCTTTACAAAAGGCATGTTAGAAAACAAGGTACCTCAGAAGGAGGAATTATTAATATTCCTAAGCCGCTTGATGTTTCAAATGTGGCCTTGATTTGTCCGGGTTGTCACAAAGCGGGCCGGGTGGGGTTCAAGATAGAAGGAAATGAGAAAGTAAGAATATGCAAGAAATGCCAAAAAGAGGTTAAATCATGAATCGGCTTCAAGAGAAATACATGAACGAAGTGAGAGCTAAGCTTCAACAAGAGTTAAGTTTAAAAAATAGCTTGCAAGTACCAAAAGTAAGCAAAGTTGTTATCAGTATTGGTTTGGGTGAGGCCAAAGATAATGCGGGAGTTTTGGACAAAGTTAAAGTTTATTTGTCAGCATTGACTGGCCAAGCGCCTGTTGTCACAAAAGCCAAAAAATCAATTGCTTCGTTCAAAGTCAGCCTAGGTCAACCTATCGGAATGATGGTAACCTTAAGAAGTGATACAATGTACGCTTTCCTGGATAAACTAATTAATATTGTTTTACCTAAAGTACGGGATTTTAAAGGAATATCTTCAAATTCTTTTGACAGTTTCGGGAATTTGAGTATCGGCTTGAGAGAACAAATTATTTTTCCGGAAGTTGATTACAAAACTGTAGATAAGACCAGGGGGCTGGCAGTCACCATAACTACTACTGCTAAAAACAAAGAAGAGGGTAAGAAGCTATTGGAGGAATTAGGAATGCCGTTTAGAAATTAATAATTTACAATGTACAATTTACAATTAAAAAATATGAAAACTAAGTTTACATTGGAGCAAAGCGACTAATATGGCTAAGGTTTCTAATATTGTAAAGACAAAATTTAAATATGAAGTTCAAAAGAAAAACCGCTGTATGCGGTGCGGCCGGCCGCGGGGTTATATTAGAAAATTCGGACTTTGCAGATTGTGTTTTAGAGAATTAGCACACTTAGGTTTATTACCGGGAGTTAAAAAATCATCATGGTAAGGAGATTTATGATCTTATGAATGATCCAGTAGCAGACGCATTAATTAGAATAAAAAACGGATATCAGGTTGGTAAGTTTACGGTTGAACTGAAATTTTCTAAGCTGATTTTACAACTTATGAAGTTGCTTCAAAAAGAAGGATATCTGTCAAATGTTGAACAAAAAGGCGGCGGGATTATCGTAACGCTTAAATATAATGCCCGGACTGCCGCTATTACTGATGTTAAAAGAGTTTCTAAGCCATCTCTCCGGGTTTATAAGGGAGTGAAAGACTTGCCAAGAGTATTAAATGGTTTAGGTATAGCCGTTGTTTCAACGCCTAAAGGTTTAATGACTGACAAGCAAGCACGTAAATCTAAAGTAGGAGGGGAGGTATTAGCGCTGGTTTGGTAAACACCTATGAGCAGAATCGGTAACGCACCTATCATAATACCTGCCGGGATCACAGTTGAAAAAACCGGCAGGACTGTAAAAGTTACAGGACCGAAAGGTACCTTGGCTGTTGACCTGGATCCGGTTATTTCTTTGGAGATTGAAAATAACATAATTGTTGTTAAAAGAAAAAACGACCAAAAGAGAATTAAGGCCATGCATGGTTTAACCAGAAATCTAATCGCCAACATGATAACAGGTGTGAGTAATTTGTGGAGCAAGAATTTAGAGCTGGTTGGTGTGGGATTCAGGGCACAGGCCAATGGAAATCAACTAATACTTAATGTGGGTTACTCTCACCCGGTAGAGGTTGCTGCTCCGGAAGGTATAACCTTTGAAGTTGCTGATAACACCAAAATTAAGGTATCCGGAATAGATAAGCAACTGGTCGGGCAAACAGCAGCTAATTTAAAAAAGGTGAGGATTCCGGATGTATATAAAGGTAAGGGTATTCGGTATGAGGGTGAATATATCAGGAAGAAAGTTGGAAAGAGCGCCAAAGTCGGAGCAGCCGGCACGGCAGGAGGGAAATAGTATTAAGTATTATGTATAAAGTATTAAGGGTAAGAAAACATAAAAAAATCAGAAAGAAGATCATGGGCACAAAAGAACAACCAAGACTGGCGGTATTCCGTTCCAGCCAACACATCTATGCCCAGATTGTTGATGATAGTATAGGTAAAACTTTGGCGGCAGAGTCAGACTTAAAAATGGATAAGCTGCCGAAAAACCAAAAAGCTGCTGAAGTGGGAAAGAGGTTGGCAGAAAAAGCATTAAAGCTTAAAATCAAAAAGGTGGTATTTGACAGGGGAGGATTTTTATATCACGGCAGGGTAGCAGAACTTGGCAAGGGTGCCAGGAAAGGAGGGTTGGAGTTTTAGTTATTAATTTTATTATAATTAAAACTGTTATAACAATTATATGGATAGAAGACAACCGCAAAGTACAGAACTACAAGAGTTTTTCGAAAGGGTGGTTCAGGTAAACCGGGTTTCAAAAAAGACTAAAGGCGGGGATAAAAGGTCTTTATCTGTTTTGGTGGTGGTGGGGGATAAAAAAGGCAGAGTGGGAGTCGGCTTGGGCAAAGCAGCTGAGGTGCAATCCGCAGTCAGAAAAGCTACCAGTTATGCCAAAAAACACCTCATTGAAGTGCCTTTAAAAGGGAGAACTATACCACACCCTATTTTAATTAAAAGCGGTGCGGCACAAGTACTTCTTAAACCGGCTCCTGTGGGTACCGGAGTAATTGCCGGAGGAGCGGTCAGGGTAGTGGTGGAAGCAGCCGGTATTCATGATATTGTTTCCAAAATTTTGGGCACCAAAAATCAGGCTTCTAATGTGTATGCAACTTTGGAGGCATTAGGTAAGTTAAAGAAACTGGTATGAAACTGAATGAGTTGTTAAAAGTTAAGACTAAATCAAAAAAACGACTTGGACGGGGTTTGGGTTCCGGAAAAGGCAAAACCGGCGGCCGGGGCACTAAAGGCCAAAAGGCCAGAGGTAAAATTCCGGCTACTTTTACCGGCAGTCTGTCGTTTTATAAAAAACTACCTCTAAGACGGGGAAAAGGTAATCCTAAGATATCCGCAAAACCTAGTTTAATTAGCTTAAATCAGCTGAGTGTTTTTAGGGCTAAAGAAGTTGTGGATATTAATAAACTACTGGAGGCAAAAATAATTACAGAAAAACAAGCAAAAAAGGGTGTAAAAGTTTTGGGCGATGGAGAGCTGAAGAATGCAATCATTGTTAAACTTCCCGTATCCGGTGCTGCCGCCAAAATGATTGAAAAATCGGGCGGGAAAGTGGAGCATGTCTAATATACTATCTCCGATCATTAATGCTTTTAAGATTGCGGACTTGCGAAGAAAAATTTTTATCACGGTAATTCTGGTTATAATTTTTAGAATTGCTGCCCATATTCCGGTTTCAGGGGTAGATTTGGCAGGATTGCAGCAATTGTTTGCTTCCAATCAATTTTTAGGGCTTTTGGATATTTTTTCCGGGGGTACCCTGGCTAACTTTTCCGTCATTTCTCTGGGCCTTAATCCTTATATTAATGCTTCCATCATATTCCAGCTTTTGACTATGATCAGTCCAAAATTGGAAGCTCTATCCAAAGAGGGTGAAATGGGCAGGCAAATGATCAATCAATATACCAGATATCTGACCGTGCCGCTTGCCTTGCTGCAAGCAATTGGGATGTTTGTGCTGTTAAAGAATCAGGGAATAATTAATCAAAACAATCCGGTTCAAATCACAGCCATTGTGATAGGTATGACTGCCGGCACT
>CAZWTE010000007.1:5523-13011 GCA_964637465.1 uncultured Gammaproteobacteria bacterium
TTTCTGATGTGGCTGGGGGAACTTATTACCGAATATGGCATTGGTAACGGCATATCGCTGCTGATTTTTGCCGGGATAGTTTCCCGGATACCGGTAGTATTAACACAAACTGCTACTGTTGTAGACCAAACACAAATTATAAATATTATAATTTTTATAATTTTGTCAGTTTTGGTAGTGGCAGGGATAGTTTTTATCAATGAAGGCAGAAGACAAATTACCGTTCAATATGCCAGAAGATTTATGGGCGGAAGAGAAGGCGGCAGCGGCGCGCAGACTTTTTTGCCTTTGCGGGTAAATCAGGCCGGAGTGATTCCGATTATTTTCGCTGTTTCACTGGTTTTAGTTCCTTCTTTCGCGGGATCATATTTAGCGCAATTACCTAACCCGCAATTATCTTCTTTAGGCCGGATTTTGGCTGCGAATTTTAATCCGGGAAGTTTGGTTTATAATCTGGTTTACTTTCTGTTAGTGGTTGGTTTTACTTTTTTCTATACAGCGGTAATTTTTAATCCGACAAAAGTTGCTGATGAAATAAAAAAGTACGGTGGCTTTATTCCGGGGATCCGGCCGGGTACTCAAACCGCAGCTTTCCTAAATTATATTATGGTAAGAATAACCCTGGCAGGAGCTATGTTTTTGGGTGCCATTGCCATTTTGCCGTCAATTGCATCTCAACTAACAGGAATCCAGACCCTGATCTTAGGCGGTACGGGATTACTAATTGTGGTATCGGTTATCTTGGATACAGCCAAACAGTTTGAAAGCAAATTAATTGAAAGAAGCTATGAGGTGTTTGCGCGAAGATGAAAATTTTGCTGATTGGGCCGCAGGGGTCTGGTAAATCAACGCAAGCCTCATTGTTAGCGGAGTATTTGGGTATACCACAAATCTCTACCGGAGATATTTTTAGAGAGATTGCTAAGGAGGATTCCGAGGAAGGAAGAAAAATAAAGCAAATTCAAAATTCGGGTCAATTAGTGGATGATGTTACCACTGCCAAAATTGTTGAGCAAAGGCTTAAAGGAGGCGATGTCAAAAACGGATTTATCCTTGACGGTTACCCCAGAAATATCCAGCAGAAGGATTTATTTGACCCTAAGTTCGATCAAGCAATTTACCTAAAAGTGCCGGATGAGGAAGTAACAAAAAGACTAATGGCAAGAGGAAGGGAAGATGATACGCCGGAAAGTATTAAAATCCGCCTGGATTTATATTACGCTCAAACCCAACCGCTTTTAGATTATTATAAAAACTTGGGAATTTTAACAGAGATTGATGGATCAGGGAGTATAGAAGAAATTCAAGATAAGATCAGGAAGCAAATTCAGCCGTAATGAAAACCAGGAATAGTTACGAACTCTCTTTAATTAGAAAGTCGGGCGAGATCGCGGCTAAAGCTTTAGAACGGGGCTTGAAGTCAGTTAAGGTTGGAGCCACAGGGCTTGAGGTGGACGAGATTGTCAAAAGGGAAATTTATAAACTGGGCGGCGATTTGTCTTATAAAACCGTTCCCGGATATAAGTATGCTACCTGTATTACAGTTAATGAGGAAGTTGTACACGGCATACCAACGGCTAGGAAATTTGAAAGCGGTGATTTAGTTAGTATTGATTTGGCAGTGGTGTATAAGGGCTGGCATACGGATTGCGCCTGGACGATATTAGTAAGGGGCAAGGGTGAAGGGGAAAGCGGAAAGGGTTTTGAAGAAAAAACGAAATTTTTACAAATTGGAGAAGAAGCGCTTTGGCTGGCCATTGCCCAGGCTGTGGAGGGTAATAGGGTAGGAGATATTTCAGCTGCTATCCAGAAAAGGATTGAAGGAGGAGGGTATGGTGTGGTCAGAAGCTTGGTCGGGCATGGGGTCGGCAGGTCCTTACATGAAGATCCGCAAATACCGGGAGCAGGAGTAGCCGGCACAGGAGCTATATTACAAGGCACGCATACTTTGGCAGTTGAGGTTATTTATACTAAAGGAGAAAAAGAGGTAGTTCTAGGAGAAGATGATTGGACTTTTGTTACAGCGGATGGTTCCTGGGGCGGGCTTTTTGAGATGAGTGTGATCGTGGGCACCATGCCTGAGGTGTTGACGGACTGGCGAAAAGTGGCTTAAGCCTATGGGTTGTAATATGAGGCTGGTTCTGATAAAATATCTTGGTTGAAAAAAATTATCTATGCCGAGAAAAACATTTGTCACTCATTTAAAAAAGGACGAGATCGAGGTAGAAGGCAAGATTAAGGAAGTCCTGCCGAGCACTTTATTTGGGGTAGAAATCGACAGGAGTCCGGATTTGCCGGAACTTTTAGGACGGGTGATTTTGTGCCATATCTCAGGTAAAATGAGGATGCACTATATCAGGCTGTTGGAAGGTGACCGGGTCAAGATTGAAATGAGTCCGAAGTATGATTTGGATAAAGGGAGGATAACGTTCAGGCTGAAATAATTATAACTATGAAAGTTCAGGCATCAATTAAGACTCGTTGTAAGTTTTGTAAAGTCGTTAAGCGCGAAGGCATATTGTATGTCATTTGCCCCCGTGACCCAAGGCACAAACAAAGGCAAGGATAAAATAAGAATATGGTAGTTGATGTTGCAGAATTTAGTAGAATAACGCCTAATCCTGAATATCAGGGATGGAGGACCGAAGGTGAGCGGGTAGAAAAAGCTTGGAAAGCAGCATTGGAAGTAGTTAGAAGCGGTAAAGTGGCGAGTATTGTGCTTGCTGAAAAATCAGCTGGTGGCAAACTTGGTATGCGGGTATTAGAAGTGGATGAGAAAGGGAGAGGTTTTTTGCATCAGAGATTAACAGGGGTCGACGAGGATGCTTTTAGGGTGCAACTGAAAAAAGGGCAGATTGGTCGACAGTTAGCTATTGTGCAGACAGTTCCTGCTCGAGCGCCGGGGAGGGAAATGCCTTTAGCCGGGTTAATTGACAAGATAGAACAATATGAAAGTGATCCGGGGATTACTAAATTCCGATATACATGGGATGATGTAGATTGGAAAGCAGCGGCTCCTGATAAAAGGAAAGCAGTTTGTGAATTTCAAGCAGAAAGAGTTCCTCAGGGTGGTTGGGCGGAAAGATGGGTAGTCAGACAAGGAGAATCTTCAATAGGGAAGGTAATTCCAGTAACCAAGCATCCGTTAAGACCAGTAGCAACGTCATTAGATACCTTAAGAAAGATAGGAAGATAATATGGCTAGAATTGCAGGAGTTGATTTACCGGAAAATAAAAGAGTAGATATAGGATTGACTTACATTTATGGTATAGGGCGGTCTAATGTGAGCAAGGTAATTGCAGATGCTAAAGTAGCTCCGGAAAAAAGAATTAAAGAGTTAACAGAGGAAGAGATCAATAAATTACAAAAAAGTGTGGAGCAATTTAAGATAGAGGGAGATTTAAAACAGGAGGTCGAACAAAATATTAAAAGGCTGGAAGAAACAGGTAGCTATAGAGGCATCAGGCATAGAAAGGGTTTGCCGGTTAGGGGTCAAAGGACCAGGAGCAATGCCAGGACTAAACGGGGTAAAAGAAAGACTGTAGGTACAGTGAGGAAAGAAGCGGTTCAACCAAGCGCCGCTCCAGCAGCCGCAGCCCCATCCCCAAAGCCGGCAGGAGGTAAGCAATAATGGCAAAAAAACAGATAAAAGCAAAAGGTAATATTGCTAAAGCTGCCAAAAAGGCAGAAAGAAAAATCAGCAGCGGCAGGGTTTATGTCACTGCCACATTTAATAATACCTTAGTTACTTTAACAGATGCTTCAGGCAATACTTTGGCTTGGGGGACTTCCGGTAACGCCGGTTTTAAAGGAGCCAGGAAAGCTACTCCGTTTGCGGCAATTTCTGCTATGGAAAAAGTCGCGCAAAAAGCCAAAGGGTTTGGGATGAATGCAGTTGAAGTGTATATCAAAGGCCCGGGGTCAGGCAGAGATGCCACCATCAAAGCCTTAAGAAGCGCCGGAATTAATATTACTATGATTGCAGATGTCACTCCGATACCGCACAATGGCCCAAGACCGAAAAAAAGGAGAAGAGTGTAATGGCCAGGTATACAGGACCTAAACGCAGACTATCAAGAAGAGAAGGCATGGTTTTATTTGCCAAAGATACTAAAGCTTTAGAAAAAAAAGGGGCAGTGCCGCCTGGGCAACATGGAATGGGCAGAAGACGCCGGATTTCGGAATATGGCGTGCAGATGCGGGAAAAACAAAAAGCTAAAAGAATTTTTGGTATTTTAGAAAAGCAATTCAAGCGGTATTTTGAGGAAGCTTCTAAAGTCAAAGGTGCAACGGGTTTGGCTTTGCTCCAGACTTTAGAAACCAGGCTAGACAATGCGGTATACAGGTTAGGTTTTGCCAAAAGCCGTAATTTTGCCAGGCAGCTTGTGAGTCATGGTCACATTAAGGTAGATGATAAAAAAGTTACTATACCGTCTTTTAAAACCAGTATTGATCAAACTATTGCAATCTCGCCTCAAATGCGAGATAATACCCAGGTCAAAAAAAGCTTAGAGGAAGCTACAACCTTGCCAGGGTGGCTGGAAAGACGTGCCACAGTCGGCAAGGTTTTAAGAATCCCTGAGAGGGATGAGATGGAGCAATCCATTAACGAACAATTGATTGTTGAGTATTATTCCAGGTGACGTGAAACGTCCGAAAGAATTTATTATGTTTAAGATAAAAACAGAAAAAGAGGAAGGAAATTTTGCCAGAATAACTATTGAGCCGCTTGAGGCAGGTTTTGGTCATACTTTGGGAAACGGTTTAAGAAGAGTATTATTGACTTCTTTATCCGGGGCTGCTGTAACTTCAGTCAAGATTGACGGTATTTCCCATAGGTTTTCTACAATTGACGGGGTTTTGGAAGATGTAATTGAGATTATCTTAAATCTTAAGCAGATTCGTCTCCAGGTTAATTCTGATAAAGGAATTAAGTTAATCCTTAAAGCCGCAGGTAAAAAAGAAGTTAAAGCCAAAGATCTACAAATCGAAGGAGACGGAGAAATTGTAAATCCTGAACAGCATATTGCCGCTTTAACAGATAGCAAGTCCAAGCTTAATATGGAAATGACAGCAGAACAAGGTAAAGGCTATTCGGTTTCAGATGAGCGTAAGACAAACGAAATTGGCTTGATTGCCATAGATGCTTTATTCAGCCCGGTTATATCTGTTGATTATAACGTTGAACCAACCAGAGTAGGACGCAGGACAGACTTTGATAAGTTAATACTGGATGTCACCACTGACGGAACTATTACTCCGCTTGAATCTGTAAATATGGGAGCCAGAATTTTATCTGACACTTTTCATAAAATCTTTGAACCGGATTTGGAAGAAGAGGCCGTAGAATCAACTTCCAAAATTTCCGAAGAAGTATTGAAATTGACTATTGAAGAACTTGATTTGCCGGTCAGAATCACCAATGCTTTAAAGGCAATAGAAATCAGTACAATTGAGGATTTGATTAATACCCCCCGTCCGCAGTTACTGAAAGCCAAGAATTTAGGCGCTAAATCCATTAACTTGATATCGGAAAAGCTTCTAGAGAGGGGGCTGACGCTTAGTGAGGCATAGAGTTTATGGTAAACACCTTGGCAGAAATAAAGATCAACGGAGAAACCTCTTTAAAGGGTTAGTGTATTCCTTGTTGTCTTCTGGTACAATCAAAACCTCCGAAATTAAAGCCAAAGCGATTAAGGGTTTGATAGATAAGGTAATAACCTTGGCTAAAGGTAAAACTACCCAAGGGCGATTTCAGTCCTTAATCAGCGATAAAGATTTAAGGGACAGATTGGTTAAAGAAATCGTTCCTAAGCTCGGAGCGAGGACTTCAGGATATACTTCAACGGTAAAATTAGGTGCGCGTGCCGGAGATCAGACTATGATGGTAAAATTAAGCTTGATTGGAGCAGAACGGTTATCGGTTCCCAGTTCTCAGTTATCAGATAAAAGTAAATCGGTTGTCAGTAAATCAGTAACTGAGAAACCGAAAACAGATAAACTAACATCCGAAAACAGAAAACCGAAAACTGATAACAGAAAAGCTAAGAAAGTAACTTCCAGGAGTAAAAAATGAGCACAAATGTAGTTTCAGCAAAAGATATCAAAAGGGAAACTCATACTATTGATGCCAGCGGAAAAATTTTAGGCAGGCTGGCTACGGAAGTGGCTACCATCCTGATGGGTAAAAAAAAGCCTGAATATGTACCGTATTTGGATACGGGGGATTTTGTAGTAGTAACTAATGCCAGTAAGGTAAAAGTAACAGGTAAAAAATCACAAGATAAAATCTATGTTTCCCATTCCGGTTATCCGGGGGGATTAAAGCAGGAAAATTTTGTTAAAATGCTTAAGAGGAAACCTGAATATATTATTGAACATGCTGTAAAAGGTATGCTTCCGCATACTAAATTAGGCAGACAGATGATTAAAAAATTGAAAGTTTCAGCTTAATTATGGAAGCAGAAAAAAATAAAAAAAATAGCGAAGCGACAGCGGTTGGCAGAAGAAAAGAAGCGGTAGCCAGGGTTCAGCTTAACCCCGGTAATGGCCAAATTACGGTTAACGGCAAGCCTATTGTGGAATACTTCCGTGGCCCGGTATTACAAAAGATTTACACCAGGCCTTTAGAAATTACCAAAACTATCGGAAAATATGCAATTTCGGTAAAGGTCGCGGGCGGGGGCCAGGTTTCGCAGCTTGATGCAGTGATTCACGGCATAGCCAGGGCTATTGCCAAAGCTGATTTAAGCCTAAGGACTGTTTTAAAAAGAGAAGGTTATCTGACTCGTGATGCTCGGGTAAAGGAGAGAAGAAAATACGGTTTGGCCCAAAAAGCCAGGGCAAAAAAGCAGTCACCCAAGCGGTAACCTTTTTGACCGAAGTCCTACTTAATCGCTCCACGAGCCGCGTACGAATAGTACTGAAAAGACGAAGAGATCTTGTTGCGCCCCATTTATATCGGTAATTTAAGAAACAAAGAGCACTTTTTCCTTGCCTTGCTCCACCCGGCTGCAGCACTACGCAGGGAAGATGTAATGGCGCAATTTAAAAAAGATTTTCAGCTGCTTAAACAGTTGAATTTATCTTAAGGTTTAGCTATAGTTAGATTCACTATTTATATGGATATCCCTTCAGGTATTTTCAAGAGTTACGATATTAGGGGTGTTTATCCTGATGAGATTAACGAACAATTTGCAGTCCCTATTACCCGAGCCATTTATAAATTAATTTCTAATCAACTCTTTCAAACTAAGCCTTTAACTATTGCAGTTGGCCGGGATATGAGATTATCTTCTCCGGCTATTTTTGAAGCAGTCAGCAAAACTTTGGTGGGATTGGGAGCCCATGTCATTGATTTGGGAATAGTTTCCACACCAACTTTTTATTATGCGGTTTTTAAATCCAAATTTGATGGCGGTATCCAAATCACTGCTTCGCACAACCCCAAACAATACAACGGTTTAAAAATTGTCAGACGATCTCCT
>CAZWTE010000007.1:13021-21488 GCA_964637465.1 uncultured Gammaproteobacteria bacterium
CTCCTACTGGTTTGGTTAAAATCGGTAAGAATACCGGGATGGATGATATTAAAAAAATGAGCCTGGATGGGATAGATGTTATACCAACAGGAGAAGGTAGCGTTGTTAAAAAAGATGGTGTTTTGGAGGAAGAGGTACAAAATGCCTTAAGAATTGCAGGATATCCAGAGATTAAAAAGTTTAAGACTGTAGCTGATGCGGCTAATGCTTTAGGAGGGCTTTATATTGATGCATTATTTAAAGCTATCCCCGGGGAACTGATTAGAATGAATTTTGAACTGGATGGCACTTTCCCGGCCCACCAAGCTGATCCTTTACAAAAGGAAACTTTAGTGGATTTGCAGAAAAGGGTAATTGCAGAAGGTGCAGATGTGGGGCTTGCTCCTGATGGGGATGGTGATCGGATGTTTTTTGTTGATGAAAAAGGCCAAATTATCCAACCATCGCTGATTACCGCACTGGTTGCCAAAGAGCTTTTAGCTGAAAATAAAGGGGAAACTATCCTTTTTGATATCCGCTATATTTTAACCCCCAAAAAGATCATCGAGGAATACGGCGGTAAGTGTGAAATTACAAAAGTTGGGCATGCTTTTATCACCGAAAAAATGCACGAGACAGGCGGCATTTTTGCCGGTGAGTCTTCCGCCCATTATTTCTTCCGGGAAACAGGTAATGCCGAATCGCAATTGCCGATGATTTTGATAGTTTTAAAGGTGATGAGCAGGGAGGGAAAGCCGATATCGGAACTTATAGAAAGTTTAAAGAGAAGTCACGAGTCAGGCGAAACTAATTTCCGGGTGAAGAATGCTTTGGAAATTATTGAAGCTCTAAAGGAAAAATATTCTGATGCGGAGATCAGCACATTGGACGGCGTAGCGGTTTCATATAAAGATTGGCGTTTTTCTCTTCGTACCTCCAACACAGAACCGCTTCTCCGTTTAAACATTGAGCATATCGGCAAGGAAGGTTTAGAGGGCAAAAAACAAGAACTTTTAGAAGAGATAGAAAAGCATGCGGTGTTTGAGGAAAAATTATCTCACTAAGGTAGCGAATACAAGTAATCTTCTGAGTGAGGTGCCGATGGGGGTGCATGTCATCAGTATTATTTGGTCTTGAGGGATTTCCTTGATATATTGGACTTGATCCGGCCAGACTTCAATTTTTTTTATGACTTGGTATTGGCGTTTAGCGCCGTCTTTGGTGATAATGATTTGATCCCCGTTTTGCAATTCTCCCAACCTTAAAAAAGCAGTATTGTAACGGGTGACTCTCCATGGCAAATCAGAAGAATGGGCAAAGAGAAATGACGGGTTATCCTTGGCTTGGGCTACACCAAAAGATAAAGCTTTTAAATATTCATCCTTTTGCCAAGGGTTGACGTTGGTAATGATCGGGGCATAAGCACTGATTTTGGGAATGCTGATATAGTAGCCTTGATTATAAATAGGCAGATCAACAGGTAGAAAGTACAACTTAATTAAAGGATAATAAGTTAAAGATAATATTAACAATGAGAGTAATATTAAAATGCTCCCTAAAATGGCGCGGATCTTCCGGTTTTTCAAGACAGTAATTTTATTTGATTATTTTGTTCAACAGTGGTGTTAGTTTGATTGGTAGTTGTTATTTCATTTTGTGACCCTGAACCGTTATCAGTAATTGTTAACTCTAATGCTTTAACAGTAGTCAAGTTTACCAGTAATAGTAAGGATGCCGACATTATTATTAAGCCGGATTTTGTTATTAAATTATTCATACGGTTAATAGTTTCTTTAGCTTAAGTACCGCTGTTACTGCTCCAAAAGGTAGTAATAGCAACAGCCAGGCCAGGTTTAATTCAATGGGTTTGTGATTATTTTGGATAGCGTTTGTAGTATCAGAAGGTGGATTATTACTATTATTTTCAAATTGAGCACCGGCTACATAAGCCTGTTGATTTTCATTTGCGTAGCTAGTTGAAGAAATACCGGTAGGCGCGGTAATGATGGAAGAGGGTGATGGTTGGTTGGCAGACTGAACGGTAATTAGCGGGTTGGTTGATGCATTAGAGATAGGATTACCGGCGGGAACCGCTTTGTTGACTAATACAGTTGTTGTTTCTTTTTGGTTGCCCGGTGTCACAAAATCCCCGATCCAGCTGCTGAAGACATTTACAATAGTTACCGTTAACCGTCCGCCTCCCGTAATATTGTTATTTACAAAATTGACTAAATTAGCTATAACATCGGCATTGCCTGTTTTGATAGTGGAATCGCCGCCGGTGTTTTTTGAAGCGCTGTTTCTTCCGGTATTGGCGAATAGATTTATATTATTGATAATTTGGGCGATATTGTTTTGTACAGTATTAGTATTTGTTACTTGAGTGGAAGACGCATTGTTAGTTGACCCCGCGCCGTTATCCGTATTGGTAACAGTTATATCACCGTTGGAATCTACCAAGAATTCTGTTTTTGATGAACCGGCAATATTTGATTGGTCCTCTGCTCCTAAAATTTTTCCCACCCAAGTCCCGGCTGCGTTAACTAAAACCAACCACCAATTTCCTCCGTTCAAACTCGAATTTGCGATATTGATAGTTTGAGATTCAATGCTTGCCTCGCCTGTTTCGATAACGGAATTTCCCCCGGTATTTTTACTTGTTTGGTTTTCACCGGTATTTGCTTCAAAGTCCAGATTATTTTGTATGAGGGCATCGTTTGTTTGGACAGTTGTATTATTAATTTCGTTATCAATTAAAGCTGAATTGGTGGATCCTGAACCATTTCCAATATTGGCTGCAGTTGCTAATGTTGTATTTAATTGATCCTCGGGTAAAATGATATCCCCAATTAATTCACCAAAGATGTTAACAACACCTAAGATAATGTTGCCTGCGATATTATTGTTTAGGAAGTTTATAACATTAGCTGAGATATTGGCATCTCCGGTTTCGATAGCAGAATCTCCGCCGGTGTTTTGGTCCGCTTGATTGTCCCCGGAGTTGGCAGTAAGCAGCATGTTGTTTTCCAGTGTTGCCTCGTTATTTTGAAATGTATAGTTATTCATAATCTGATTAACTGCGGCATTATTGGTAGAATCACTGCCATTTCCGGTATTGGTAATTGTCGAAGGGTTAAAAATTTCACATCCTAAAATACACCCTGATGCAAAATCCAGAACTATATCTCCCTGAGTGTCATCAACCACATTAAATTCGGAAACGGCAAGACCTGCCAAATTAGTATTTGCTATCATGACAACAGTTCCGGAAGTATTTGCATCACCGGTAGTGATTGTTGAATCTCCGACATTTTGAGAAGCCGAGGATCCCCCGGTGTTTGTATTCAACTCCAAACTATTTGTAATATCAGCGTTATTGTCTTGTATGATGCCGGTACCGGATTCTTCATCTAATGATGCTGCATTTGTAGAATCTGAACCATTGTTAGTATTTTCAGCAGTTGTTTGGTCGCCGTTTTGTTGCAGGGATTCTTGCAGTGATGTGTTGCTATTTACTGCGGTTGTGAGTGTGCCGGTAGTTAAGCCGTCACCGGTATTAATAGTGGTGTCGCCTACGTTACCATTTGTGTTTGGTCCGGATAGATCGGAACTTATTTGCTCGTTTTGATTATTATCTGAATCCTGGTTTGAATCTTCTGTTTCAGGAGATTCTGAATTTTGCGAAGATTCGGCATCTGTTAATAAAGGGGGTGTTGGTGCTGCGGGTGCAGAAGGAGAAACGGCTTGTGTTTCTATTGGCGGAGGCTCAGGCGCAGAAGGGGGTTCCGGCGCTTCAAGAGCCTGTGCGCTTATTACCGGAAATATCAGTAGGATTATTGTCGGTATTACCATTATTTTTTTAATCATTTATTTCCCTCTTTTTTCTAATTTTCCTTTGGTTGTAGGGGGTCTTTTAGAAGTGCGGTTGAGACCGCCCTACAATCCAAATTCTCTTAACCGGGATTTAATCCTTGCAATAGAGTTAAAAGCGCTTCAAGGTTAAAACTAAACTTAAAGTCTAACCCGTCCAGCAAGTCTTCTAGCCCATTGTCGGAATTACCGTTTTCTCCCTGGCTAAAGGTATTAGCGTTTGCTGAAGTATCAACAGTTACCCCCGTTTCAGCATCCCCGGTTGTAACTTCAACTGGGTCATCTCCAACAGGACCTGTATTATCTTCCACCTCGTTATCGCCGGTTTCAGATTCTGCCCCGATATCGTTTTCGATTTCGCAGTTGTCGTGTCCGTCATAACCACCATTGCCATTAAGGCTCCATTCGTGGTTATCCTTTTCATCCTTGCCGCAATTATTTTGAAAAACTTCCAGTTCGTCTTCCAATTCGAATTCGATTTCATTTTCAGAATCAGACCCGTTTCCGGAAATTTTTGCCAGGATGTCAAGCAGGCAGCAGTCAACGTCTGCCCAGTTAAAGTTAACCAAATTATCAACTTCAACGTTTGTAGTAGCATCACCTGTATCAACGGTGATATCACCGCCTGTATTATCTTCCACCTCGTTATCGCCGGTTTCAGATTCTGCCTCGATATCATTTTCGATATCAGCTTTATTTTCTTGGACAATGAGTACAGATTTTTCCAGTTCCAACTCTATTTCATTTTCTGAATCTGAGCCGTTGCCTAAGATCCAGGCGCTGGCAGTGCCTTGATTGTTTCCGTTGCCCGCTTTAGCCACATTAGCATTTGCCATATTACTGACCATAATGCTAGTTTGGGCATTTCCGGTTTCAACAGTAATCGTGCCGCCTGTATTATCTTCCACCTCGTTATCGCCGGTTTCAGATTCTGCCCCGATATCGTTTTCGATATCAGCTTTATTGGTCTGGTATATTTCTGTCTCGTTTTCGTGTTCAATCTCGATCTCATTTTCAGAGTCTGAACCGTTTCCTGAGATTTTGGCATCAATATCACCCGGACAAGTCGGACAATCTATATCAGCAATATTTGTGTTTACTTGATTAGAGACAGCTACTGTTGTAGTGGCATTACCCGTATCAATGGTTACATCTCCGCCGGTATTGTCTTCTGCCTCATTGCCGCCGGTGTTTGCCTCTGCCTCGATTTTATTTTCAATTTTGGCAGTGTTTGTTTGAACTACCGTGGTTTCTGTTTCGCGTTCTACCTCTATTTCATTTTCAGAACCGGAACCGTTGCCGGAAATTTCCAGGGTTGTGCTTTGGGCAAAAACAGGAATGGCGAATGAGTACAAAAGAAGAGATGCGGTTGCAATTGCCGAAGCTATTTTTTTAATCATTTGTATTCACCTCCCTCCTTGTTTCTCCTTGTAAATTGTAGGAGCACTTCAGGGGATATCTTAGAGTATGGCAATAAAAAAAAATTAAATAACCAGTAATAATTATGTAATAGAAGGCGAAAGTATTTGCAGTCTTAAGGTAGGTTTAAATTAATGGTTTCTTTATCACCGTTTATTTCTCCCACCTGTAGTTTTAGATTTTTATCATTGTCGGAAATAGGAAATCCTACCCGGGTATATTTGGTAGAAATGGCTTGTATTTCTACCGGGTCATTATGAATATCAGGAGCTAGCAGTTCGGGGTCATCTTTGATAGTTAGTCTAATATAATCTCTTGTGTTCATTTGTATTTTCTGTTTGGTTCCGTTTGTGATTTTTAGATTGATAATAAGGAAGGTGCGTCCTGATATTACTGTGGCTTTTTGTCCTTTAATTAAGATTTCATCTCTTTTTTCTGCCTTATCCAGTAGATATTTGATTTTTGCTATCTCCTGTCCCTTCTCGTCTTTGAGAGGGAATTGGAATTCCTTGTTTATTGTCATTGTAGTTTTAGGGGGTTGAATCTGTACCCTTTGGGTTATCTGGGCTGAGGTAACCGGCCGGGAATCTATAAAGAATGTTTTGGCTAAGGCAATGCCTCCTATAAAAAGGATTATAGCTATAACCAAAAACACTCTTTTATTTTTAAACATCCGCTTCAACATACTAGATAGAGAGAGTAAAAACTAAATAATAAGAAAGTAAGAAAGTCGTTAGAAGACTTGTCAAAATAATAGGTTTGTGATTTAATGTAAATTACATCAAGAGAACGTGTGCCATTCGGTACGCGTCGGCAACCTTAAAGCCCAAGGTGCTAAATCCCCAAGAGGAAGATGTGCCCCGTACCGTCTGGTACAGGGAAACTTTTAGCCTCTCTTGATGGGAGGTTTTTTCATGATCAAAAATAATGGTGTAACTACTTTTACTTCGGAATCAGTTTGCGCCGGACACCCGGATAAGATTTGCGACCAAATCTCCGATGCAATTTTAGATACGGTACTGGCCCAGGATCCCCAAGGCAGGACAGCCATTGAATGTTTGGCCGGTAACAATAGATTAATTATTGCCGGGGAAATCGGGGCTAGGGCTCAGGTGAATTTTAGAAAAATTGCCAGGGATCAGATCAAAAGATTAGGGTATACTGACTCGAAGTTTAATTTTTCCCACAAGTCCCCGATTAGTGTTTACGTCCACGAACAATCTCCCGAGATTGCCGTAGGGGTCAAGAAAAAGGGGGCCGGCGACCAGGGCATGATGTTCGGGTTTGCCTGCCGTGAGACTGTCTGTTTGATGCCATTGCCAATTACTATGGCTCATGCTTTGGCTAGGAGAATGGATCAGATCAGGGAAGAAAAAATTGTCAAATACCTTCGGCCGGACGGAAAATCACAGGTAACTATTGAATATAGGGACGGCAAACCGTATAAAGTCACCCAGGTAGTAATTGCTATTCCGCATGAGGAATCTATTGATTTGAGTCAGGTAAAGGATGATATATTTGAATCAGTGGTTGTGCCGGTATTGGATATTTACGGATTTAAAATTAAAAAAGATCAAGTAGTCGTTAATGGTACAGGGATATGGCATAACGGCGGCCCGGCTTCAGATTGCGGGTTAACAGGGCGGAAGATTGTGGTTGATACATATGGAGGTTATGCCCGGGTAGGGGGAGGAGCTTTTTCCGGAAAAGAGCCGTCAAAAGTGGATCGGGGCGGGGCTTATGCAGCCAGATTTTTGGCCAAAAATATTGTGGCTCATAAATTAGCTGATAAGGCAGAAGTAAGACTGGCTTATTTTATCGGGGCTAAAAGACCCACTATGCAGGACGTGGAGACTTTTGGGACCAATAAAAAATCCCACAAAGTAATTTTATCTTTTATGAATAAAATTTTAGATACTTCGGTGGAAGGAATTATTAAAGGTTTGGATTTACAAAGGCCGATATATTTACCAACAGCCGCTTACGGCCATTTCGGCCGACCTGAATTCCCCTGGGAAAAAATAGTTTAACATTCTTAGGTTAAAGAATTTAAGAATTTTATCTTGGAATGGTATAGTATAAATGCCATGGCCGGAGAACAAGAATCTATACATACATCAGGAGGCGAGCAACTTCAGGCAACACAAAAACCTGCTGTAGATGCGGAAACAATACAGCAACCACAGCCGGCACAATCTCCTTTTGTATCAAAATTATTGGAAGTCAGAACATCATCACAAGCTGATTTACAAAGATTTGCTATCCTATTAAATAGCAGTACAGCCGAACCGCAGAAAGGCGAGCCGGCTAATAGAAACGACTTAAAAAAGCAACTTACTACCGAACAAAATCTGGCAAATTCTCTTTACCAGCAACAGGCAAGAAACCAAAGAAGGTTGGAAGAAAGACTTGAGGAATTAAACGGATTAAAAGGGTTAAGAAAAATCCCGGCTATTTTTGAGAAGAGAAGTATTAACAGAAAAAAGATTGCCTTACAGCAGGAGATGAATGAACTAAGTAGCCGGATTCAAAATAAACAGGGATTACTGGAACAAATAGCAGATCAGGAAAGATTGGTTAGGCTAGAAAAAGAGGATACGCTAACTACAGAGACGGCCCAAACAATCCAGGGCATAAGCCTTGGATATGAGCGGTTGCTTGACGAAGTGCTTGAAGACGGTACGGTTCCGTCTGAAATCAGGAATTCATATCTCCGGCAGGTTATAGCTCCAATGATAGCAGAATCTGTGGAAAAGGGTAAATTCTCAAAGGAAAAAGGGAAAGTATTCTATCAGGCATTATCAGCTTACCTGGATAATCCCCAGAGTCCGGAAGGTGAAAGGTATCAAGCATTGTATGAATTGATGCTTAGTATAGGTGCTGTTGATATCTGGGATCGTTGCCAAGTCCTGTTAAGATGCGAAGAGCAAGAAATAGTGCAGCAACTGGCGGTACAACTGGCAGCGGCAGATATAGCTTCCGTAAAAAGTTTGATTGAACCGTATTTTTTTGAAAGAGCCATTGAACAAATGAGCTATGGGTTTGACAGTGACGCAGATTCATTTATTGGCCAAATTAAATCTGTATTAGAAAAGTCAAATAATAAACAGTATCCTGATATGAATTTATGGCAGGCAGTAAAAACTTCTCCTGTTGTCAGTCAAGTATTCGGGGAGGCGATTAAACTACAGGATCAGGA
>CAZWTE010000007.1:21498-24217 GCA_964637465.1 uncultured Gammaproteobacteria bacterium
GGAATGCATATTGATTTATTGAGGTTTTACCCGACTCCGGATGCCATCAGAAACCTGGTTATCTTAGCTGCTGCGGACGCCCGGAGCCACCGGACAGAACACGCTAACTGGGCACTTGATAATTTAAGCAAAAGGCCGGATTGGAAACAAATATTAGATGAGACGGAAAAAATTTACCCTTCCTTAAAGACTGCCAGGCCAGTGTTAGAATCCTGGAATGATTCTTCCTTCAATCAGTACAACCGCCCCGGCATACAAGAAGAGGTTGGCGATTTTGTTTTAGATGTCTTTGAAAATAAACCTGATGTAAAGGGGTTAGCTGCGCTGGCAAAAGAAGCACTTACCAATAACTCCATATTAACCGTTCTGGTTAAAAGAGGGGTATTGCCAAAACAAGGGGCTGCAACCCTTCAGGAGGCAGACGACTTTTTAAAGCGGATTTCTAAAGAAGCATCTAAAAGGAATGAAAACGGTGTTGGTACTCCGTATATAAGTGAATATTTCTTTGAAAAATATTTAAGGCAGGAATTATTCAGGCTGCTGGATCAGGAAACAGGCGACCCTGGCGGACAAAGCATAGCAGCGGCCGGGAGGTTTGAAGCGTTAGCGCAAGCCATACTGGGGAACAAAACCAATTATCCCGCGCTAAAATATCTTACTGATGAGTCAGTAATTGAGCGGATCAAAGATGATTCATTTAAGACAGACACCCTGCCCGTATTTTTAACAGCTTACCAGGATTGCCCGGCGCTGCTTAATAGAAGTGTTAATAATAATTTACTTGGTGAATTTTGCGGACAATTTGCCGGGATGCAGACTGTGGTGTTTTTCAGGGATATGGGCGTGGCATATAAGGATCTGGATAACCAGTTTACTTTGGTAGCGGCCTTAGTCGGGACAGGGGCGCTTACAAAAGAAAGGGCTTTGGAATTACCGGTTAAAGCTAAGGGGGTATTATTAAGCCCCGCGTTTCCATTAGCTTTGAAATTCCCGCAATTATTTTTAGGAACAGATGATGGCCTGGATTTTTTCACCCAAGCCGATAGCGCCGGCTTATTTTCTTTGGACAAGGGATTGGAAGCGCGAATCGGGGAAAGGATCAGAAACCTGCAAAGAGAAGGAAAACTAGAATTCCCGGAGTTACTAAGAGAAATTCTTCCCCATGAAATTGGGTTAATTAATAACCTGTTATCTGCTGATGCCTCCATCGGAGTCAACCAGCAAAACTGGCAACAGTTGTTGATGGGGTATGTGCGGGCGCAGGCTAATCCTTGGAGGATACCACCATTATCCTCTACTTCAGTTGATAAAATTAATGCTTTGTTCAAAGACTCTAAAGCGCGCGATTTATGCCTGAACGGATTACGCGGATCGTGGTTATCCTACTTAAGATCAGGCAAGCCGGATGAAGTTTCGTTTCCATTGCACTTAATGTCGGAATTTATCCGATTTTGCGGGGGCGCCGGGCCGCTTAGCCAACTGGAATCACTGAATTCTTTGATCAATAGCGTGGATGCGGTTTTTTCAAAAGAAACAACAGCGGAAAAGACTAAACTTGAAATTTGCCAAGGGGTAGTCAGGATGGAGGACAGGTTTACAAAAGAAAGATGGTCTAACGAAGACAGGACGGATTTTTATAATATCTCCCGCGATATTTTGGAAGCTGCGCCCAGCTTGTTTTCCGATTATCTTGCTTTATTTGAAAAGTTATCCCCTGCCCAAATGAGGTTATTTGCAAAAGAAATTTATCCTTTATACAGGACTAAATTAGTTTTACTGGAGAAAAGAAATAAATATGGTGTCAAGTTGTTTGATAAGGAACAATTAGTCCATACAAGAAGGGATATTAGAAATTTTGCCGATGTATTTAGTGCGGGAGAGAAATCGTTTGAGATTCAAAAGAGAAAGCTGCTTGAGGAAATAAAGGGTCTTTTTACCCGGCGTTTTGGGATTATTAAAATCCCTGAAGCTTTTACCTCTGAACATATGCGGTCAATTACCAATGTATTAACTTACCTGGCAAACCTGACAGAAAGAACTACAGACAAAGAAACAATTTTAGGTTTTTATCTATCCTTAATACTTAACGGCCGCTGGGATGATTTTAGAAGAGGTGAAGACATTGACCCCGGCAAGTACTTGGTTCCTGAAAAAAGCAGCGTGATCAGTAAACTTTTAGAGGAAAGGCAAAGATTAAATCCACTGGTGCCGGAAAATTTAGGCATTTACCAGGAAGATATGCCGGAATTCCTGAAACTACTCCAGCAGGAAACACAAAATATGGTGGTTGGCAATATTGAGACAATCGATATTAAGTTAACTAACATTATTCTGAATTTACATGGTTTGGAAGATCTGGATTTGTACCCTGACACACTGGATAAACAACGAATGCAATTATTGCTGGATTGGGGCAATAAAAAAGTCGGTTCGGTGGCGGCAAGGATGTACCAATCCTTATCAGCCCCGGGGAAGAGTTTCCAATTTTCAGCAGAAGATACTGGAATTCAACAGCAAATTACTCAAATAATCCAAAAACAGGGATTAAGCCTGACTCCGCAAACTTTAAAGGAGCATTTTCAGGACGGCATAAAACCTTTGGCAACGGTAGCCAATCTCCTTTATTTTATTGGTGATACGCAAGCTGAGCCGGAAATAGCAGCATTAAAGAAAAAATTAAAACCATCAGCAGAGGTAATCGAGGTATTTAAAAGGTTAG
>CAZWTE010000007.1:24227-24560 GCA_964637465.1 uncultured Gammaproteobacteria bacterium
CCTACCTCAGGAGCAATAGCTTTATCCCAGGACTTAAGCTATCTGGACAATTTAATAGTTAAACGGGAAGATGAGCTTAACCCGCAAGAAAGGGCTTTGCTTACGGATTATATTGCCTCTGTCAGGACACAGGTGGTAAAACTTGAGGGTATTTATGATCAGATAAAAAACAAATTTAATGGTCTAAAGCAAGGCGACCACGCTTCAAATAATTTACTCCTGCAGGACAAACTTAACCAGATTGATAAAATCATCAATACCCAAACTTCGTTACAGGTTGTCACGAGTACGGTTACCAATAACCTGGATGTCATCATTGAAAATATCCGTGAA
>CAZWTE010000008.1:0-23605 GCA_964637465.1 uncultured Gammaproteobacteria bacterium
GTCTATCAAGTGAACTTTCTATTGATAGAGTTAAGATATACCGATTTCTTGAGTTTTTACAAGGAACATTTTTTATTAGGCTTTTACCAAGGTTTAGTAAAAGTATAGATCGATCTGTTGCTGGAGGAAAAAAAGTCTATTTTACCGATACGGGGATTTTAAATGTAATTGGGAAGGTTAGTGAAGCACAGGTATTTGAAAACGCAATTATTAACCAATTAGCGCGATATAGAAAAACTAGTTTCTATAATAAGCGTAACACTGCTGAGATTGATGCAATTTTAGATAAAGATACTGCTTTTGAAGTAAAACTAACTGGTACTCAGCAAGATCTGTCTAAACTTTCGGCATTATCATCTGAGCTCGGGATACCTCAATCTTTTGTCATCTCGAAGAGATTTCAAGAAAAACATGGATTTATATCACCAGTAGTATTTTAGCTATTCAGTTTGTGCGGTACCCTATTAAGATAACATTTCAAAAAATGCCACTATCCCAACTAGAGCATATCCATAAAATTTCACTAAAAATGAATAAACAGGCGACCAGATTAACCAATAAGTGGGCTGCAGAAAGGTTGCCTGTCCGGCCAAAAGATGCTAATAAAGGAACTTTTGGGAAAGTTTTAGTGGTGGCTGGATCAGAGAATTACCCGGGAGCAGCATATCTTTCGTGTGCTGCTGCGTATAGGGTAGGTGCAGGGCTGGTGACTTTGGTAACAGAAAAGGAAGTTAAAATTATAGTTTCACGGAAATTGCCTGAGGTGACTTTTTTATCGCAGAGCGAAGTTTTAAACAGGTTAGGTGATTATAATGTTTTATTAATTGGCCCAGGTTTAGGGCAAAGCAAAGAAACCCATAAATTCGTGGGGGCATTTTGTAGTAATTATTCGAATAATCATAATAAAATAGTAGTTGATGGGGACGGGTTAAATATTTTATCTAAGCAAGAAAATTGGTGGAAGAATCTGCAGGGAGAAATTATTCTAACTCCTCACCCCGGGGAAATGGCAAGATTAACAGGATTAACCATTAAAGAGATTCAGTCTAATAGGATAAATATCACTAAAGAATATGCCGGTAAATGGGGACAGACAGTAGTTTTAAAAGGGGCAAATACGGTGATTGCCTTCCATACCGGCAAATTTTTGCTAAGTCCTTTTGCCGATCCGGTTTTAGCAACTGCCGGAACAGGGGATGTATTATCAGGGATTATTGCCGGAATGTTGGCTCAAGGGTTGCCGCCGTTTGAAGCAGCCGGTGTATCAGTCTGTCTTCATGAATTGGCAGGTGAGAGATTGAGTAAGGAAATCGGTCAAGCAGGGGTTCTTGCCAGTGATATTTTACCGATCCTTCCGCAAGTTATTAAGAAATTAATATAAAAAAATAAATAATTATTATTAATATATTGACAATTATGTTAAATCTTGCTAATTTAGGATAAAATATGCAAGATAATGAGCCTCAATTAAAAAACTTTTTGGAAATCTCCTACGAACAACTGGAAGAAATGAATCTTCGGGCTAAAGAAAAGCAGCAAACAGTAAATTCCGGTGAACTGGAGAAAGAATACCGGTTATATCTGCAGAAAGAAAAGAGAATTAAAGCTATTACCCTATGCTTTACCGATATAGAAGGAAGGTTCCATATGTTGGATTATGACAAAAAATATCTTTTGGATTCTGCCCAGAATTTAACTTTTGATGGCTCATCCATTAGGGGTTTTACCGCTCTTTCAGAATCAGATTTAAGATTGGAAGTAAGCTGGTCCAGTATAGTTTATTTGCCCTCTGATGTATTCGGCAGTGGTAAAGTGATCATGTTTGCTTCGGTGCTAAATAGGGACAGGTCGCTTTATGAGTCTGATTTTCGGGGGCAGTTAAAATTATATACCCAAAAGCTTAAACAGAAAACAGGTTTCCAGGTTTATACGGCTCCGGAAATAGAGGGATTTTTAGTGGAAAGCGTTGGTGCAGAGCAGGAATTTGACGAGGATATTGGTTTTAAGCTTATTTCCACTGGCGGTTATTATCATTCTCTGCCAATGGATAAATTGCGTAAGTTTATTGATGCGGCAGCAGAAGCGCAGCGAGCGATGGGTTTTAAAAACGAGAAAGACCACCCGGAAGTTGCCCCTTCTCAATTCGAAATGAATTTCAGTTATACCGAAGTGGTACGGGCTTGTGATCAGATTCAGCTTTATAAATTAGTGTGCAGGCAGGTTGCTAATAATATGGGAATGACAGCAACTTTCTTGCCGAAACCGATTTCCGGCATCAATGGTTCGGGTATGCATACCAACTTCTCTTTGTCTAAAAATGGTAAGAATATTTTCTACAAGAAAGATGGTAAGGATGGCTTATCAGAAATTGCTTGGGATTTTATATCTAAGATCTTAAACCATGCGCCGGAAATTTGTTTGGTACTAAACCCGTCAGTAAATGCTTACAGAAGGTTAGATCCTCACTTTGAAGCACCAAACCAGATTAAAGTTTCCCCAATAGATAGAGGCTCAATGATTAGGATACCGGCCGGGAATGAGAAAACGGCCAGGATTGAAATCCGCTCTGTAGCGCCGGACTCTAATCCTTACTTAACCCTTTATACTATTTTAAAAACTGGTTTGGAAGGTAAAAGATTGACCAGGACACATGGAGCCAGGGAGCGGTTACGATTTTTACCCGGGACGATTTATGATGCCATCAGGTTATTTAAAACAAGCGACTTTATCGGGAAAATTTTAGGGGAGGAAAATAAACAAAAATACCTGTCTTTTAAAGAAGCGGTGGCTGATAGAAGTCCTAAGGAATTGGGAAGTAAGGTTAAAACTTCAGAAATTATTTATCATCATGAAGTCACAAACCAAGTTTTGTGGAATAGTTTTTAACTATTCAACGTATCCAAACATAGGATCAGTTAGGTTGGTGTTTTGCCCGCTGCAAGCCTCATTTACCATTTCTTCCGATACTACTTCCAAAGGAGGGATCACGCCGATATGGCCAAATTTTACCTTGACTTCTTTAGAATATTCATCAGGAATAACTATGCTATAAACCGGGCTGCCCCGTCCCGGTACTGCCAGCTTAGCATTTTTTAAATAAAAGAAGTACCTGAAACCGACATTCTCTCCCGGTGAGGTAATATAGTTAATGGAAAAACAGGGGAAATTTTTATTTTTTGCATCACTGATAATGTAATCAACTACGGCCTTTTTTTCCGTATAACCCTTGTGATAATAATCTGAAAACACCAGGGCAAAAATGTTTTTTAAGGCAATCACCAAAAGAATGGATATTACTAAAATTTTTCCGGCTTTTGATAAGGTAAATAATGAATATAAAAATAAGCTGACAATTGCTAAGAAAATAACTTCAATATTAGTAAAATAGTATTCGGAAACAGGTGAGGACGAAACAGAGAAAAATAACACTACAGCGAAAATCCAAGCATAAAGCGGGATTAACTCATTAATGCCGATTAATTTCTTTTTAACTGCAAAGACAGCAAAAGCAAGTATGGAAATAGGAAAAATAATATTATTGGTAAGGTTTAGTGATTGGGGAGCTAAAAATAAGCTATTAATATTTTTGGTAATCATCATAAGCACTACCTCGAATTTGTATAATCCTTTGGCTCCTTCCCGGGGAGCAGTAAAGTTTTGCAGCATATTGAAAGATTGTTGAAAGTTGTGTTTTAATTCAAAAATAATTAGCGGCAATGAAGAAATTAATAAAACGATAAAAAAGTTTCTCAACTGTAATTTATCAGGTAATTTTTTGGCCGTTAAAAAGGCAAACGGGATAGCAGTAAGAGCAGGCAGCAAAGCAATATGGATATGCCAAATAAAACTGATTAAAAGCCCTAATATTGGTAAAACTTTAAAATTGCCCCGCGCTAAATTGATGACAGTATAAAAATACCATATAGTCCAAAGGTTTGTCGGCGTTGACGGGGCCAGCCTTCTGTCGAACCAGACTGCTGAACTGATTAAAACAGCATACAAAAAAGACGCAATCAGGCCGACTTTGTTGTTGAATAATTTGGAAAAAACCCAGTAATAACTTATTACTGTCAGAATTCCAAAGATGGTTATAGGAACATGGGCAGCAACAGGATCCATGTTAAATAATAAATAGAAGGGGACTAATAAATAATAAAATAACGGCCCGATAAAAATACCCGAAGCGGAAGTTTCCTGTCCGGCTAATCTGAGATGGCCATTTACTGCAATATCTTTGACAATCCAGGAATATAGATCAGCATCATGGCCAAAATCTGCCATTTCCACCAGATGATAGGTTCTGAAAAAAAGCCCCAAGGCAATAACTAAAATTAGTAGGAAAATTTGAGACCTTTTCATATACATGTTAAACTATCACACCATGAAAGTTAAGGCAATAAAAACAAGAAAATTTTTGCCGCCCAAAGATGACCTTTGGGATTTGCTATTAGCTGTCAAGAATTTAAAAGAAAACAGCGTAGTGGCAATAACTTCCAAAGTGGTTTCCATTGGTGAAGGGAAGTGTATTCCTTTAGGTAGTATTGATAAAGATGAGTTGATTGCCAAAGAGGCGGATAAATATTTGCCAAGAAAATTTTTCCCGGGGGCTTTGACTATGTATACTCTGAAAGACAATCTATTAGTGGCAGCTGCAGGTATCGATGAGAGCAATGCTGCTGGTTTTTATATTCTTTGGCCAAAAGATCCAGGGCTTTCAGCTAAGCAGATTTGGAAATTTTTAAAGGAAAAGTTCCAATTAAAAAACTTAGGAGTTATTATTACCGACTCTCGGGTGACACCTTTAAGGCGAGGAGTATTGGGGTCGGCAATTTCTTATTTTGGTTTTAAGCCATTAAAGGATTACCGGAATACTGCCGATATTTTTGGTCGGAAATTTGAAATGGAAACGATTGACATCCCGGATGCTTTAGCTACGGCAGCAGTTTTGGAAATGGGGGAAGGCGCAGAGCAGCAACCATTGGCAGTTATTACAGATGTCCCTTATGTTGAATTTATCCAAAGGAAATACACCCCAAAAAACCCTGATGACAGTTTTGAAATGCCGGAAAAAGAAGACTTATTTTATCCTTTCTTATCTTCAGTTCCCTGGAAAAAAGGCCGCAGCGGGAAGTAGACACTAAGAATTTTGGGTTTTAAAAAATTCGATAGTTTTTGTTAGTCCTTCATCTAAAGATACCTTGGCATTCCAGCCTATTTCCTTTTTGATTTTTTCAGAGGATGCCACCAATGATGGCACATCGCCTTTTCTTTCACCCTTATCATCGATCGGCACTTCATAGTCAACTATTTCAAAGATTTTTTTGATAACATCAATCACTGTTACTCCGGTTTCTGTTCCGACATTATAGATATGCAGGCCGGTTAAGGGCAGGGCTAAAACATGTGCAGAGACCAAATCATCAATATAAATAAAATCCCGGATTTGTTCCCCCCTCCAAAATAAAGGGATAGGAGTTTTGGCAAGAGCGGATTTGACAAAATTGGGAATGGCATGTGTTTCCGGAGAATGCAGTTCTCCCGGGCCATAAGGGTTAAAATAACGCAAGATAGTCACATCAAATCCGTGTAACGTATAATATAGCTTGCAAAACTGCTCCATGGTGATCTTGGTGATGCCATACGGGTTTTCCTGTTCTCCCAAAGGGTCTTCTTCGGTAATGGGGAGGTTTTTTGGTTTGCCATAGATGCAAGCGCTGGATGAGAAAATTATTTTTTTAACACCGGTGTTTTTCATAGCCTCCAAAAGCTTGACCGTTCCCACAATATTGTTTTGGGCAAATTCCACCGGTTTTTTGACAGATTCTCCTACCTCAATATATGAAGCCATATGGATTACTGCACTATGACCGGGAAGTATTGCTTCCAGTTGAGACTGGTTTTCTAAACTGGCTTGATGAAAAGTAGCCCTGGGGTCAACTATTTCCTGACGGCCTTTTGACAAATCATCAACAACTGTCACTTGGTGTCCCTGGTCAAGCAGTAACTTATTGACATGTGACCCGATAAAACCGGCTCCGCCGGTAACAATAACTTTCATATTGGATTTTATTTTAACATAAATCAATTAAGGAGCTGGGGATTGCAAAAAAAGTTTAGGGTAGTTACATTAGAGGGGATGATTAAAGCAATTTTCGTGCTAGTTGTGCTGGCATTTATTATCAGGATACTTTTTATTTATCAGGGAGGGGTATCATTCCATTATGATATGTCCAGGGATGCTTATGAAGCAAAAAGTATCTGGCAGGAATGGGATTTTAAGATATTAGGCCCGCCTACTTCTACCCCGGGTTTATATCATGGGGTGGTCTATTATTATTTACTTGCTCCTTTTTACCAATTAGGCAGCGGTGATCCCCGGGTGGTGGCAGTTTTGCTCTCCCTTCTTAACTCTTTGGTAATTGTCCCAGTTATGCTGCTGGCGAAAGATTTGTTAAAAAGTAATAAATGGGCTATGCTGGCCGGTTTATTCTTTGCCATATCTTTTGAAGCAACCCAATATGCCTCCTGGATTTCCAATCCGGCCCCGGCAATACTGACTGTGGCTTTATTTTTTTTGTTTTTGCGCTGGTGGCAAAAGGGCAAAAATTATGGATTGTACCTGGCTGTACTGGCAGCCGTGTTGTCCGCCCAATTCCAGTTTTTTCTGATTTACTTATTTTTTTTAATTCCCGTCTTCGCCATTATTTTTAAAATTAAAACTGAAATAAAAACGGTTGGCGTAAGTTTATTAATTGTTTTTTTAGGACTGGTTAATTTTTTTATTGCTGCTATTAAGTTTAAAACTTCTAATCAGATCATATCAGGCTTTACTAATATCAGTACTGCCGGCCAAATTGATTTTAGATTACAATTTGGAGAAGTTGTTATTAACTACCTAAACAGATTTTCGGAAATATTTACCTTTAATTTTTTTCCAACCAGTGTATTTTTAGGAGGAATCTTGGCAGTGGTAGTTTTGTTTATTATCAGGCGGGAGCGCCTGTTGCTTTTTTATCTTTTTTCCAATTTGCCAATATTTATATTTGGTGGTCATTCCAATACCTATGCCAATGTCGGCCTGGCGATTCCAGCAGTTTTAGCAGTTGTTTTAGTGTTGCAGAAGATATTCAGGATTGATAAGAGATTGGTTGTTATTTTTGTTCTGCTCAGTTTAATTTCCAATGTATTAACAATCGGAAAATATAACCCAGACGGGCAAATTATTTTGGTTATACCCAATGATATGAATTTAAAAAATGAATTGCGTTTGATTGATGAAACATACAAACAAGCCTCTGGCTCTGCTTTTACAATCAATACTTTAACCTTGCCCCTTTGGACTAATACCACCTGGGCATATTTATATTCGTGGTATGGCCAGCGTAAGTATGGTTATATGCCATATTTTTACGGCCGGGACCAGGTTGGTTTGCTTGGCAAAGATTCACTTAAAAGAGTAGCAAAACCGCTTGATAAGTCATTTTTAATTATAGAACCAACCGACGGTATTCCCCCGCAGTTTTATAACCAGGAACTGGATACGGAAAACAGTAAAACTACTGTAACTGATGAAATAAGCTATGGTTCGATAAAGCTGCAAGCGAGGAAGCCTAAAGACAGATGAGTAAAAGGGTTACCATTATCATTTTCGCAATTCTGTCGGTGGGTATTATATACCGGCTGGCTTTAACCGGAAACGGCAATTTTCTTTTTAACATGGATAATGCCCGGGATATGGTAGATGTTCGGGAAATGGTAGTTTTGGGCAAACCCAGGCTAACCGGTCCGACATCGGCAATTGAGGGGTTTTATAACGGACCTGCCTGGTATTATTTATTAAGCGTACCTTTCATGCTGTCAGGGGGAGATCCTTATGCCTCAATACTCTTAGAAATTGGGCTCTGGGCTATTGGCGGATTCTTTCTTTTAAAATTGGTTAGTAGATGGGGTGGCTTTTTGGTCTTGCCAATAGGCGCAATCTGGGTTTCCTCAAATTATATAGTTTTAACCAACCTTTATGCTTTTAATCCCAATCCAGTAACTTTGCTTGCCCCGTTGTTTTTATACCTCCTAGTCCGATATTTGGAAAAAGGAAAGCCTTTTTATGGAATTTTGGCCTGGATATTGGGAGGGTTATTCTTTAATTTTGAGATGAATTTCGGGGTATTTACGCCGTCAATAATTATAACCAGTATTCTGCTGACGAAAAAAGTTAAATTGCTAAAACAAAAATGGTTTTTTGCAGGTTTGGGTTGTTTTGTTTTAACGTTATTGCCGCAAATTGTTTTTGACTTAAGGCATCAATTTATTATGAGCAAGGCAATCCTCCGTCATCTGTCGGAAAACTCCGGGGGCGCATTCGATTTTTTGACCCGTACCCAAACCATCACTGCAAGTTTTTACAATACGTTTCTTCCTACGCTTTCAAACCATCAAACATTTGCCTTAATAATTCTACTGCTGTTTATCCCTATGCTGTTTTGGTTTTTTAAAGGGGGTAAGAGAGAAACAACGGTTTTTGTCAGTTTAATCTTTATCCTTATCCCTTTTTTGGGCTATTTGTTTTTACCGGTGACTGTAAACTCCTGGCATCTAGGAGGTGAGATGGCAGTATCTTTGGTATTGATTGCTTATTTATTTAAAAAGCTGCTGGAAAAAGGGGTAATCGGCAGAATTATTTTTGTTCTGCTGGCGGTTTCAGTGATTTGGTTTGGGGTGTCTAACATCATTAATTTTTTTATTATTGACCGGAATAAACCAAATTCAGACCCTTCTTTATATAAAAATGAAATTGCTGTCATAGATTATGTTTATCAATATGCAAACGGCCAAAACTTTAAGGCATATACTTTTATGCCGTCGGTTTATGATTATCCTTATCAATATTTGTTTTGGTGGTATGGGCAAAAAAAGTACGGTTATATTCCCGCGGAATATGCGTATGCTCCAAACAAGCCACAATATATTAGCAATAAGGATAGATTCGAAGGATCAAAAGACAACTATAAGGGTTTAGTATTTTTGATTAAGGAACCAAACAGGGGGCACAACTGGAAAAGCGGATGGGAAGCAAGCTATAAATCCCTGGAACTCTTATCCTCGGAAAAATTAGGGTCAATTGAGATAGAGGTAAGACATGAAACTAATGAATAGTAATAATTCTTTTATTTTTATCTTTTTTAATATCAATTCGTACCGTTTCTTTGGGCAAAAGTTTTGCTGCTTTTTCAGCCCATTCAATAAGGACGATATTATTCTGGTCTGACCAAATTTCTTGAAGCCCCAGATGTCTTAGGTTAGTTGTATCATCCAGTCGGTACAAATCTATATGGTAAAGAGTTTTATTGGTTTTTGGAATTGGGTGTTGTCTGATTAAAACAAAGGTGGGGGAAATAATTTTTTCTTTTATCCCCAACCCCTGCGCAAAACCCTGGACAAAAGTAGTTTTGCCGGCTCCCAGTTCCCCGGTTAAGGCAAAGACACGGGCTTTGGAACTTCTTGCCAATTTGGCTGCAACAGTTTTTGTATCAGCGTCTGAATTTGAAAGGTATTTTTCCATTTGTTTTTAAGTAAATATACCCTATTGAGCCAATCCCGGCAAATATGAAAATCAATCCTGTCCAAATAACGGGATTAGCCTGTTTTTGGTCTTTGACTTCAACAACTGGTTTTGGCGAAGAATAAGCAGAAGTGGTAGCTGCGGCAACTGAAGCAATCCGATAACTGATTTCAACGGTATTTTTGGGTTTAGCTGTTTGGTCAGAGTTTGATACAGCAGAGCTTTTGGGGGTTGGGCTGGAATTGAAAATAGTGGAGCTGGCAGGACTTGAGGTTTTCCGGGGGGTGGGAGCCGGAGTGGGAGTTCTGGTGGGAGTCGGCGCAGGAGTTGGTGTAGGGCTAGGAGTTGGAGTAGGAGCCGGAGTGGGTGAAGGAGTAGGGAGTGAAACGTCAACACTGGCTTCATTCGACCATGTGTAAGAAGAGCCTGATTGGGTATAGCGCCTAACCTTTAGGCTGTAAGCGCCAGGGCCCTGGTAATAGTTTGAATCGGTATCAAGCTTAGCCTGGATTATACCACTCCAGCTGCCTGACGAATCAATAGTAATAGGTAAATATTGTGAGTAATCAGAACTATTATTAAAAGCAGTGCCGTTGTAGGTAAAGCCGAAATATTTGGTGGTGCCAGGAGAAAAAAGATTAGCCCTTAAATAGTTGGTACCGGCTTGGGCGCCGCTGACTGCCACATCAATATTAAATGGCTGGTCAGTAACAGATAAGGGGGTATTGGGGATGGTAACACTAACCGCAAGAACAGGGTTTGTGTTAAGAAACAACAACAAGTAAGCAAGGGCCGCTAACTTACGCACCACGTCCTAATAGTACCACAAGGGCGCTTTGCACTAGGGGATATGCCAGTACAAAGTGACATAGTCACTGTTATCATGGTCAATAACTACACCTTTTCCGACAGTCCCGGTTAAGTAGCAAGAGGTGGAATCAGCAAATTCATACGCCACCCCGTCTGCGGCTGCTCTAATAGGAGTGCCGGCATACTCAGCTATGTCTAAACCTTTATGCTGGCCTAAGAAATACCATTCCCCAAATTTAGTGCTGATTTGTCCGATTCTGCAGGATGAACCACATTCGCTGCCGTCATAACTGGCCAAAGGTTTTTCAAACTGTCCTGAATCTATAAAAGGCTTAGGATCAATTTTATTCTCTTTTCCTACTACTGTATTATTTTCAACTTTGGCATTATTCATGACCTCAAAATGCAAATGCGGTCCGGTTGAGCATCCGGAGTTGCCTACTACAGCAATGATCTCCCCTTTTTTGACCGGTCCTTTTTTAACACCGGTACTGCTTAAGGTCCGCCTGATAGAATCAGTATCTGCCCGAAGTTCTGCTATTAATGTTTGAAACCTGGCTTCATCATTTTTAGTGACCCTCAAAAGTTCTTCTTTATCCTTTTTTTGCTGTTCCAGTTGTGTTTTATAATTTGCCAGTTCCCTGTTTAATTTTTCCGCTTCCGTTTGTCTGGTTTCTTTATCTTGTTTTTGGTCATTATAGGCCAGTTTAGTGGCTTGGAGCTCGTATAATTTTTTCTTATCATAAGTTTGGGCAACTTGGATATATTTAAGCCTTTCTATTAGGTCGGCAAATCCGTGTGAGGAAAAAAGCAGGTCGATTGCCGAGACGGCATTTGAGTATTTATATGTTTGGATAATCCTGGTAAGTAAGATTTCTGATAATCTATCTAGGGTCGTGCCGATTCTATCAATCCTGGCAGAGAGGTCATTGATCTCCCTTTTTAGCTTCTCGATTTTTAAATTTGTTTCTTCAATTTTTAAAATAGTGACTTTAGTTTGGCCATCAATTAGGTTAAGTTGGGATTTTAAAGTTTTTTCCTGGTTTCGCGCCCCGGCTAGTTGGGTTTCTATTTTTTGAATCTCCGCTTGCTTGTCTTGCAACTGTTTTGCCAATTCATCAGGCGATTGGGCATTGGCGGGGTATGTAAAGAAAAGGGCTAGGAAACTAAATGTTAAAAGAAATAGTAATAATTTCTTCATCAGGATTCATTAGATTTTCAGATAACGTTTGACAGCCGCAAACGAGCCAATTGTTCCTACTAATATGGCCAAAGTCAGGTTTCCTCCCAGCAGTGCCAGCATAAATAAGGGATTAACCGGCAGCAAATTCACCTCTCCTAAATATCCCTGCAAGAAGGGAGTAAAATACCAAAGCAAAGCATAACTGAAAACCCAAGCCAGGAAAGCTCCCGCTACACCGTAAAATATGCCTTCTAAAAGAAACGGGTTCCTAATAAAAGAAGGGGAAGCGCCTAAAAGCCGCATAATTTCTATCTCAGTTCTTTTCAAACGGATTTTAAAACCGATAATCATGACGATGACTAATGTGGCAAAGACCAGTAAAAATCCGACAGTTGACCCGCCCACTACTCTAATAATCCGGGTGGCTGAAGTTAAAGTTTGCACTACATCTTCCGGGACTATCACATCAGAAACCACGGGCTCTCTTTTGAGGATTTCTGCGACCGGTTGCAGGTCCTCAGGGGTTTGAGTTGAAATTTCTAAGGATGAAGGTAAAATATTGGCAGTAACTAACTCTAATAAGGCCGGATCATTCTTATTCCTGTCCCGGTAAATTTGCAGAGCCATTTCTTTGGAAATGAATTTGGTCTTAGTGACTCTGCTTTCTTGTTGCAGGGCATTTTCTATGGTAGAAATATCAGTTTCAGTAGTGCCTTCTTTGAAAAAAGCGATCACTTGAGGTTTAGACTCAAAATAGCGCAGAGAGGTTTGTGAGCCGGCAGCCAAAATTAAAAAAGTTTGCAGGGCCAAAAACGTCAGAAACATCACCATGGAGGCAGCTAAAGCCTGGAAAGGCGTGCGCCTGATATTTCTTTTCATGAAAGTCAGGGATCTACTCATACTTGCCCTCCTTAATATCACTGGCTATTTTACCTTTTTTCAAGATGACCACCCTTCTTTTTAAGGTATTTACAATTTCCTGGTTATGTGTAGCCATAAGTACAGTAGTGCCCCAGGAGTTGATTTCATTTAAAAGTTGGATAACACCCCAGGCGGTTTTCGGGTCTAAATCCCCGGTTGGTTCATCAGCCAAAACTATGTCCGGCTTGCCGACAATGGCTCTGGCGATGGCAGTCCTTTGAGCCTCACCGCCTGAGAGCTGCCTAGGAAAAAGGTTTTTTTTATCCCAAATCTCCACCAATTTTAGGGTATGTTCCACCATCTTGGCAATTTCAGGATCAGATTTGCCTTGCACCTCCAAAGTTAAAGCCACGTTCTCAAAAACGGTTTTATCATCCAGCAGCTTAAAATCCTGGAAAACAACCCCCACTTTTCTTCGCAAGTTTGGCACTTCCCGGTCTTTAATTTTAGTAATATCCTGATGACCCACCATCACCTTGCCGTCAGTTGGTTGGACTTCTTTGGTGAGGATCCGCAGCAGGGTAGATTTGCCGGCGCCGGACGGCCCGACTATGAAGACAAACTCGCCTTGTTTAACCTCAAGCGTGATATTTGCTAAAGCAAAAGTTAAACCAAATTTCTTTGAGACATTTTCAAATGAGAGCATAGCTATCAGTAATCAGACGTCAGTTGTCAGACAAAATATTAGAGCCTATTTTATTTCCTCGACTTTACCAACATCCATCAGCCAGCCTTCTTTTAAGGCTTTTTGGGTTTCACCGAAAATCTTAACTTTTTTTCCCTCGTATTGAGATAAATCTACTACAGACGAGGTTAAGGCTACCGGTACAGCCCCGTCCCGGACTAAGACATGTGTTCCTTCGGTATATTCTTCCGGATCAGCAGGCTGAGGTTTGGCTTTAAGCGTGCCTTCGGCAAAATCCCTAAAAGTCCGGTTATCTTGTTGGGCGCTTTTGGCTGCTCCGACTGCCAGAGGAGAAATCCCTGATTTGCTGCCTTTGGTGGAAAGTATAAAACCTGTCAGTATTCCTAAAACTACAGCAGCAATGGCTACTCCTAAAATCAGACGGGTGGGATTTTCTATAGCTGCCAGCGGCTTAGTGATTCTTTCATCCATATTCTTATATTAACCATAAAGAAGCAATTTGGCAAGCAGTTATTTAATAAGACCTCTCAGTTCGGCTTCTATGAATGGTATTAAGTCACCATTTAAAACTGCGTCAGTATTTGATGTTTCCACACCGGTACGCAGGTCCTTCACCATATGGTAAGGATGTAAAACATAGGAGCGGATTTGGGTACCCCAGGAAGCTTGAGTGACTCCGCCCTTAAGCTCCTTTTTGATTTTTTCTCCCTGGGCTTGTTTTAAGGCCCAAAGTTTGGCCATGAGCAGTTTCATGGCGTTTTCCCTATTTTGCAACTGAGACCTTTCTGTCTGAGCAGTGACGGTGAGACCGGTAGGCAGGTGTTTTAACCGGACAGCCGTAGAGACTTTATTAACATTTTGACCGCCGGCTCCGCCTGAACGGAAGGCTTCAAATTCAATATCACCCTCGTTAATTCCTATTTCTTCCGAGCCAATAACCGGTAAAACCTCCACTAAAGCAAAAGAGGTCTGGCGTAAATTATCAGCATTGAAAGGAGATTGTCTGACTAAACGGTGAGTGCCGGCCGCGCCTTTTAAATAACCAAAACTATACGGTTCGTGGACAATCATAGAAACTGTTTTAATGCCGGCTTCCTCGCCGGGATCTTCATCGGTGATCTCATATTTCCAGCCCATTTTGTCAAAATACCTTTGATACATTCTGACTAACATGGAGGCCCAATCCATAGCCTCCACTCCGCCGGCTCCTGAGTGAACCGAAATAATTGCTTCTGATTCATCATGCGAACCGGATAAAAATAGCTTTAATTCAAGTGCATCCAGCTCTTTGGTTATGTCAGCAGCCTCTTTTTGCAGGTCTTCCTGCATAGAGGGCTCTTCTGATACCTCCAAGCAGTTTTGAATTCTGGTGTCCAATCCATCCAGCGCCTTGAGTGTTTTTTGTTTGTCTGACAGCTGACGACTGACAGCTGACGACTCTTTTGGATTATTCCAAAAGCCCTCTTTTAGAGTTAGGACTTCCAGTTCCCGGATTTCGGTCCGCAACTTATCCCGGTCAATTGACTGGGAAATCTTTCCAAACCTGTTTTTGAGCTCATTAAGCTTATTCTGAATCTCTTCCATGCGGAAATTATACCAGTTTAATGTTAAAAATGTTAAAATTTGTTTTATGATTTTGCATATTAATACCAAAGATCAAAAAATAATTAAAGTTTCCCTGAAAAAAGCAGGAAAGGTGGTCAAAAGCTCAAGTGAGGCAAATCAGTTTGGCTCACAAGTCCTTTTACCATTAATTTCAAAAGTTCTCGATCGGGAAAAAATGAAATTTAAGGATTTAGAGAGTATTGAAGCGGAAAAAGGACCGGGATCTTTTACCGGGCTCAGGGTTGGAGTAGCTGTTGCCAATGCCTTAGGGTTTGCATTGGGGATTCCGGTTAATGGGAAGAAGATGGAGACGGAATTACAATACTTTTAACTTTTACCTTTTGACTTTTAACTTTCCCGTTTTTGCCGTATACTTTCAGTATGTCCTTCTATAACTGGTTTCTTCCCCACAAAGATACCCACAAAAAAGCTCATCTAATTTCCTGGGAAGGATTAGTGATATATATCCTGGTTTTTATCCTGCTGCAGATTAGCCTTTCCATTATTAGTTACTCCAAACCGGGAATTTTAGGGATCAGTGCCGATATTGACCAGAAAACCATTATTGAACTGACTAACCAGGAAAGGGAAAAAATGGGCTTGCCGAAAGTTTCAGAAAATGAAGCTTTGGATAAAGCTGCTGCTTTAAAAGCTCAAAATATGTTTTATGAAAATTATTGGGCCCACTTTGCTCCTTCCGGAAAGACTCCCTGGGATTTTATTTTGGGAGCCGGTTATAAATTCACTTTTGCCGGGGAGAACCTGGCAAAGAATTTTTACAATTCCGGTGACGTAGTGAGAGCCTGGATGAATTCCCCCACCCATCGGGATAACTTACTAAATTCCAAATACCGGGATATCGGGATAGCCGTGGTAGAAGGTGTATTAAATGGTCAGAAAACTACCCTGGTGGTACAGATGTTTGGAACTAACCAGAATATGGCAATGAACCCTGCGGTTGAAGTCCAGGGTAAACAAATCGCCGTACCGCAACAAGATTTAACAAATAAGCCGGCATTAGCTTTGACATTGTCAGAAACCGGACAAAACACTAAGGCATTATTAGACCCTTATGCAGTATCTAAATGGGCAGGGTTTTCTATAATTATTCTCATTACCGTGCTGCTTACTCTTGATGTTTATGCGCTTAAGAAAAGAGGCGTTTTCCGCCTGTCTTCACACCATATCGCCCATATGGCCTTATTATCTTTGGCAGCCGGCAGCCTGTATTTGACCGGTCCCGGGGCAATACTATGATATTAAACATCCTGTCAATTGGCATATTAATCTATCTGGGCTGGGCATTATTTTATCATAGACGTGATAAAAGTTTGACTTTACCCGTTTTCTTAGAGTATCTTGTAACTGCTGCTTTAGTTTTGATATTAATAACAGGAGTGAAATTTTAATGAAAGGCGTTATATTAGCAGGGGGATTAGGAACCAGGTTGTATCCCCTAACCAAGGTTACCAATAAACACTTGTTGCCGGTTTACAACAAGCCGATGATTTTTTATCCAATCGAAACACTGGTAAAAGCCGGTATTACCGAAATTATGGTAGTAACCGGCGGCCCCCATTGTGGCCACTTTATGTCAATTTTAAAAAACGGCCATGAATTGGGGATTAAGCACCTGGAATATGCTTACCAGGAAAATGAGGGCGGCATTGCCGATGCTTTAGCCTTAGCCCGCGATTTTGCGGAGAACGATAATGTAACGGTAATTCTAGGTGATAATACTTCAGATGCAGATATCGCGGAACCGGTTAAGGATTTTAAGGAAGGAGCCTTGATATTCCTAAAAGAAGTTTCAGATCCGGAGCGGTTTGGTATTGCCACTTTTGACCAAAACGACTCTTCAAAAATTATTAAGATTACGGAAAAACCACAAAAGCCAGATTCTAATATGGCGGTAACCGGAGTTTATATATATGACAACCAAGTCTTTAATTTTATTGACCAAATTCAGCCTTCAGGCAGGGGGGAACTGGAAATTACGGATGTTAATAATAAATATGTAGAGAAAGGGCAACTGACCTGGAGCGAATTAAAAGGCTATTGGTGGGATGCCGGCACTTTCGATACACTACTCGAAGCAAATAATTACTGGGCAAAAAAGGCGAAGGTATAATGAAGATTTTAGTTACCGGCGGAGCCGGGTTTATCGGTTCGAATTTCATCCACTATTGGTTAAAGGTACATCCTGAAGACCAAATTATCAACCTTGATGCATTAACATATGCCGGACATTTAGAAAGCCTGAAGGATATCGAAGGAAATCCTAATTATCAATTTATCAAGGGGGATATTACGGATGCGGATTTGGTGAAATCTGCTATGCAAGGAATTGATGTGGTAGTTCATTATGCGGCCGAATCGCATGTTGATCGCTCTATTATTGATCCCTTGCAGTTTGTTAAAACTAATGTTTTAGGGACAGCAGTTCTGTTAAATGCCGCCCTGGAGGTAAAAATAAAGAGATTTCATCATATTTCCACTGATGAAGTTTACGGAGAATTAAAGCCAAATGATCCGCCGTTTACCGAAAACACCCCGTATAGTCCCCGCACACCTTATTCTGCCTCCAAGGCAGGTTCTGATCATTTAGTCAGGGCTTATTTTGAAACCTACGGTTTGCCGGTTACTATTACTAATTGCGCTAATAACTATGGCCCTTACCATGATCCGGAAAAATTAATCCCCCGTTTTATTACCAATCTATTGGAAGGACAAAAGGTGCCTTTGATGGGCCAGGGAGAAAATATTAGGGAATGGCTGCATATAGAAGATCATGCTTCGGCTATAGATGTAGTTTTGCAGAAAGGCCAAGCAGGAGAAACTTACCTGATTCAAGGGGAGGAGAAAACCAATATGGAAATAACCAGAATGATTTTAAAGGTTTTAGAAATGGATGAGTCAATGATAGAGTTTGTCAGTCACCGGTTAGGGCATGATTTTAGATATGCGATAAATGGAGATAAGCTTAAAGCTTTAGGTTGGGAGAGAAAACATAACTTAGAAGCAGATTTACCGCAGGTCGTTGAATGGTATAAGGAAAATAAGTGGTGGTGGAAACCCTTAAAGGAGGGCAGGCCGAATGTTGACCGCTCGGCTCAAACATCTTATGGATCAACACATTAAAACTACATCAATTCCGGGGGTATTAATTTTAGAGCGGCCGGTTTTTACAGATGAAAGAGGTTTTTTTAAGGAAGTTTTTCATCTGGATGAGTTGGAACAAGCTTTGGGTGGTGTGTTTAAGCCGGTCCAGTGGAATCACTCAAAATCAAAACCGGGAGTGTTGCGCGGTCAACATGCCGAGAATTGGAATAAGCTGATTTATCCGGTGACCGGAGAATTATTTGCCAGCGTTGTTGATATTAGGCCTGATTCAGAAACTTTTGCTAAGATGGAAACATTCACACTTGATGACGATCATCGGCATGCCTTATTTATCCCTAAAGGGATGGCAAATTCTTTTTGTGTTACCGGCCAAAATGAGGTTAATTATTTGTATTTAGTTGATGCTTACTGGGACGGTTCAGATACCAGGGCAATTGCCTGGGACGACCCGGATACAAATATCAAATGGCCTATTGAAAACCCAATTATTTCAGAAAGGGATAAGCATAATCCGAGGTTACGTGATCTGTTTCCTGATAAATTCAAATGAAAAAAGTACTTATTTTTGGCGGTAGCGGCTTGGTTGGTTCAAAATTTATTGATTTGTATTCTCAGCATTTTGAGATAGCAGCTCCTGATGTTTCAGAAATAGATATTTTAAATAAGGATAAGGTCTCAAAAGCAATTGAACAACTTAAACCGGATTCAATTATTAATTTTGCGGCTTATACTGATGTGGAAGGAGCGGAAAGCCAAAAAGGGGATAAAAACGGGATTTGTTTCCGCATTAATGCTTTGGGGGCAAAAAACGTGGCAGAGTCGGCCCGGGATTTTGGTAAACAGCTAATACATATTTCTACGGAGTATGTTTTTGACGGCACAAAGTCAGAGAGTCCTTATACAGAAGAGGATAAACCGAATCCAATTAATTGGTACGGACAAACAAAATATTTCGCCGAACAGTTTGTTTTGGAAAGCGGTTGCCAGACTGCATTAGTCCGGATCTGTATGCCGTTTAGCCCTTTTTATGAATTTAAAAAAGATGTTGCCAGGTTTTTTCTGCAGGAGTTAAAGATGGGTAAGCAAATCAAAGCAGTCGAAGATCAGAGAATTACCCCAACTTTAGTATCTGATATTGCTGCTGCCTTAAAGATTTTAATTTTATCCGGTACCAACGGACTATACCATGTCAGCAGTACAGACAGCGTTACTCCTTTGGAATTTGCTAAGACCATAGCAGAGACCTTTCATTTGGACTATTTATTGATAGGTCCGGTAGGTTTTGATGAGTATAACAAAAATAAAACCGCGAAACTGCTCAAGTTCTCCTGGTTAAACCCCACCAGGTTTGAAAGGCAATTCGGAGATGAAATATTGCATACGGTTGAAGAAGGCCTGATCATTTTGAAGAAGGAGATTGACGGAAAAGCAGTAAATCAGCTATAGTAATCAAAATATGGCAAATAAAAACAGAGCTTTCATTACTGGTATTTCCGGACAAGACGGTTCTTATTTAACAGAATTCCTTTTAGACAAGGGGTATGAAGTGGCAGGGTTTGTCAGAAGGAATGCAGGTTTGGATTTTGGTAACGCTAATGAAATTAAGGATGAAGTAAAAATCTATTATGGTGATTTACATTCTCCGGAATCAATCGCTCTGGCGCTTTTGGATTTCAAGCCGGATGAGATTTACAACTTGGCATCTTTATCTTCGCCGCTCGGATCATTTAAAGATAAATTAGGGACGATTATAGTAACAGGAGTAGGTGCTTTACATGTATTTGAACGGGCTAAACAAATCGTGCCGGATGCCAAAATTTATCAAGCATCAACTTCTGAAATGTTCGGGGCGCCAAAGCAAGTTCCGCAAAATGAAGACACCCCTTTTGCTCCGGCTAATCCTTATGCTGCAGCCAAAGAATTTGCTCACCGGATGGCAGTGATTGCCAGGAATGATAAAAAGCAGCCACAATTTATTTCCTGCGGGATTTTGTTTAACCATGAAAGTCCCAGGCGGGGCTTGAATTTTGTCACCAGGAAAATTACTGCTGCAGTGGCTTGTATCAAAAACGGCAAGAAAGAGGGAATTCCTTTAAATGAAATAGGCGAACCAATAGTTAAAAACGGTAAATTAAAGCTGGGAGATTTAAATGCCAAAAGGGATTGGGGGTATGCGGCTGATTATGTAGAATTAATGTGGTTGATACTGCAACACGATACTCCGGATGATTTTGTGGCGGCAACCGGAGAAACCCATACCGTAGGAGAATTTGCCAGGGAGGCTTTTGAAGTGATAGATTTAAACTGGGAAGATTACGTAGAAACCAACCCTAGTTTTTTCCCCCCGGTACAAACAGGACCTTTATGCGGGGATGCTTCAAAAGCCAGAAAGATTTTAGGCTGGGAACCAAAAACCACCTTTAAAGAACTGGTTAAAATCATGGTTCATGCTGATCTGGCTAAATTCTCCTGATTTATTCTGTTATTAAACAATGAAAAAGATAACTGTTGTTTTACCCACTTATAACGAAAAAGCGAATATAAAAAATACCGTAGAAAAAGTTTTGGAGCAGGAAAAGAACCTGCCGGGTTACGCAATAAATATTATTATTGCAGATGATATCAGGTCTTCAGATGGGACAGAGGCAATTGTGCGCGAGATTTCAAAGAAGAATAAAAAAGTCCACGTTATCAAAGTTGAGCCAGGTTTGGGAGTGGGACTTATTGAAGGCCACCGGTATGCAATTGATCATTTTCATCCGGATATTTTAGCTCAACTTGATGCAGACGGTCAGGTAGTGCCGGATGTTTTGGTCAGACTAGTTAAAACTATAGAAGGAGGGTACTCTTTAGCAATAGGCTCCAGGTTTGTAAGCGGCGGCAAAAACCAATTATCATTTGCCAGAAGAATTTTTACATCAGGAGCTTCACTCTTTTTCAGGTTGATGGTGGGGCCTTGGGACATTAAAGAGGTGACAAATTCAGCCAGGGCGTTTACCCCGTCTCTTTTTAAAAAGATTAATTTGACAAGATTACCCTGGAGAGAGACTACTTTTATTGTCCAGCCGGCTTTTTTGCACGAGGCGATTTTAGCCGGGGCCAAATACAAAGAAGTGCCGCTGATATTTAAAGACCGTTTGGAGGGTTATTCCAAAAATAAAGTTTTTAACTATACTTATGATGTTATTACCTACTGCATAGATACACGGTTAATTAATCTGGGAATAAACATCAGGTTTTTTTATATTACCCGCCGGGCCAAAACACTGGTAAAATTTGGTTTAGTAGGGTTTGTGGGCACCGTCGTTGATTTTTTGTTTTACAAAGCATTTATTAATAGTTTAGGTTTACCTCCGGCAACTGCCAAAGGCTTTTCAACAGAAATAGCCATTATTAATAATTTCATTTTAAATAATTACTGGACTTTCCGATACCGCAAGACAAAGACAAATATTTGGCAAAAATTAGGAATATTTAATGTAGTTTCCTTAGGGGGATTGTTGGTTGGGGTTTTGATAGTTAAATACCTGCATATTCTTTATGGGGACGGATTTATCTATTTATTTGGCCGCCCCATAGCTTACAATAACTTTTATTTCTTCGCCACCATTCCTCCTGTAATGTTGTGGAATTTCACAGTGAACCATCTTGTTACATGGCGTAATCGAAACGATTAATTAAACAAGTCTAAATTAGGGATTGGGGCAATATTCTGCAAAATAAAGTTTTGAGCATAAAGATAGATAGCCAAGAGAATGATAGGTAAAATTATCTTAAATTCCCGGCTGGTTATTATTTTTTCAAAAGCAATTAAGATAAACGGCGCAATGGGTAAAATATAACGGCTGACATCGCGGTGGGCTATCAATGAAGCGGCTGCCAAGTAAGTCAAAACAAAAAATGCCATCGGATATAATTTTTGCTTCAGCAGCATGATTCCTCCTAAAAATCCCAAAACAAATATATAAATAATATCCTCCAGCCAAATATCTCCCACCCAGAATTGGTCCTTATTAAAAACCGCAAAAGGCGGGAAAGTTAGGTGGATATTATCCCCGCTTTTAAAATAAGCCCAAAAATCACCATATGTTTGACTGTAAAGATAAAATATCCCAATCAGCCCTAATGGGATTAAGACTAGAGGGAAATACTTTAAGTGGTTAAGCCGGGCAATTTTAAATCCAGTGAACTTGCTCGATATATATAATTTATAAAGGATAAATAACAGCATAGCAATGAAGAGGAGTATTCCGGGTGGCCTGGTCAGTTGAGCCAATAATCCGAAAATGCCCATCAGGAGGATATTCAAAAACTTTTTTGATTCCTCAAATTTCATGAAGAAATAAATGGCAGCGATGATGAAAAAAATAAAAACTGGTTCCGAGGAACCAACACTGCGGACAACCAGCCACCTGGCAGGAAGCAGTAGAAAAATAAAACTTAAAAAAAGCGGATGTTGGGTTAACTTAAAATCTCTAACCAGCAAATAAAAAGCCCAGACAGCCAGAATAGTGGAAAAAAGCGAGACAAAAAGCATGGATTTTAAATATCCTAAGACTGGTGAGAAAACTGAAATTATCAGGGCATATCCGGGAAAGTGCGAAGCAAAATAATTGGCCGGTAGAGCCTGGTGCAAGGAAGCGATTGATTCCGGATTGTAAAAAGTTTTGGCGATAATGATATATTCCAAACCATCAAAATTCCGGTAGATAGTTGAGAATCCTTCTTTAAAAGACAACCCCCAGAAGTTAGACAGAGATAAGAGATGAGGCAGCCATACCAGGAAAGTGACTGCGAGTGTGATACCGGCTAAGATACTTAAATCTTTGAATTTATTGTCCACTAGTTTATTATATACATAAACTTATGACACGCCAACTCTCAGTCTTTTTTCCGGTTTTTAACGAGGAAGGCAATGTTAAAAGTACTGTTGAAAGAGCTACCAGCGTATTGGAAAAACTTAAGGTTGAATATGAGATTATTGTGGTAAATGACGGGTCCAAAGATAACACTGCCAAGGTACTGGATAAATTGGCGCAGGAGAATCGTAAATTAAGAATTATCCATCATCCGAAAAATTTGGGATACGGGGAAGCTTTAAAATCAGGTTTTTATAATGCGCGTTACGATACCATAGTTTATACCGACGGGGACGGGCAGTTTGATTTTGCTGAGATTACTAAATTTTTAGAAAAGATCAAAGATTCGGATCTGGTAATAGGTTACCGGATTAAACGGCAGGATCCGGTCCTTCGCAGGCTATTTGGTAAGGGTTGGCGATTGACACTGTTGACTTTTTTTGGCCTAAGACTTAAAGACGTCGATTGTGGGTTTAAGATGGTTTCTAAAAAAGTCCTGGAAACAATTCCGCATCTGGAGTCTCAAAGAGGAGCCATGATTAATGCGGAACTGGCAATTAAGGCCAAAAAATATGGTTTTAGAGTAGGACAGATAGGAGTTAACCATTATCCCAGGTTATCCGGTAAGCCAACCGGCGCAAATCTTAAGGTAATTATCAAATCTTATGTAGATCTTTTAAGGCTGTGGTGGAAATTAAAAGACGAAAAGGTTTTCTTCTTTTTGCTTTTGGGAACAATTGCTTTAGCTGTTTTTCTCCGGTTTTACAGATTAGCTGATTATATGACCTTTTTAGGGGATGAAGGTCGGGATGCAATTGTAATTAAAAACATGTTGGGAAATTATGATTTTCCCTTAATTGGTCCTCCGACATCTGTTGGCAACATTTATTTGGGTCCGC
>CAZWTE010000009.1:0-21853 GCA_964637465.1 uncultured Gammaproteobacteria bacterium
GGAAAAAGAAGAATATTCGTAGTGTCTAGTACACTTAAATTTAAGTACACTCTCAACAAAAAACTTCGTTGAGACTCTGACTTTAGAAAAGGCCTAGAAGAAGGCGTCCCGATGACCGTGTAATCGGGATCACTGCCTGCTTATAAAATCCAAGAGTATTGTAGTAAAAATTTTTGGGGAAACCAAGATGCAAAAATCCAAAAGATCCAATAAACCAATTACTTATTACCAATTAACACTACCGCGGGCACAGCCCCAACATCCACATAGCCATACACAACAGCATCCCAACCATCGACACGGAACCGCCTAGAAGAACCACCCCGACCTGCAAAAGCAGCACGAACCAAAGACAAGTTATCCAAGGCACGGGCAAAGTATTTTCTTAAAAATACTTCACCAGTTTTTGCTTTATAGGCTCTATCGGCCTGTGCATACCCTGTTACTGGAAGCATGATTGCCCTAGCATCAGGAACATCAGTTTGTAAAAGTTGGGAATATTCCAAAATTGTTTCCAGCTGATTACGTCTGGATTTTCTAAAGCTATTTGGAAGAGCTAATCCGCTGGGACTCCTGAAACCGAATTCTCCCGCTACAGGTAGCGCATAATCTCTCAGCTCTGATACTCGGTTAGCATAAGCTAATTCATTAGGCAAAAAATAACCTTCATCTTCTGCAACAACTTGAGCATAGGATTTTGCTTCTAAAGGAAGAAATACTATACCTCTTCTTCCTAAAACTTCCCTCTCTTGTTCTGATGGTTTTCTGACAAGAGTTAAAAGATCGTATGTTTGTTGACGGAGATCTATTTTTGAAGCTGCTTCAGGTTTTTTGCCAGCATTATAATCTCTAGCTTCTTGAAGCCAATCTGATAATTTTGCCTTTTTAGAACCTTCAGGTAGTTTAGCTACTATTCCTGCTAAAAACCTTTCTATTTGAATCATAATTTTTGAAATTATATCATGTTATAGGGCATTTGTCAAACGTATCAGGAATAAGTACAATACCTGCATGGATCTTCGGCTAATTACTGATAATCAAAAAGCGCAATATAATAAACTAATCACTCATGTGATCCAATCTTTCGAGTGGGGAGAATTTAGAAAATCATTGGGTATCCCACTTCTTCGGTATGGACTATACGAAAAAGGCCAGCTCAAGACTGCATTCCAGCTAACCATACACCATATACCATTTACCAAACAGTACGTCGGATATTTACCAAAAGGCCCTAAGCCTGATAAGGAACTTTCGGAAGCTTTAAAAAAAATCGGCAAAGAATATAATTGTGCATTTATTAAACTGGAATCTAACATCATTGCGGGGAATGAAATGACAAAGCAATCCAGTTCAGTTACTGATCCGACCAGGATTGCTTCGCTAGTCGCTCGCAATGACGATATAATAGATACGGCTTTTATCAAATCACCGAAGCCGCTTTTTACCAAATATAACTTCATTGTTGATTTAACAAAATCTGAAGAACAGCTCTTAAAAGACATGCACTCTAAGACCAGGTATAATATCAGGGTTGCCCAAAAACACGGAGTTAGGATAGAAACGAGAACCGACGATGAAGCTTTTGAAATTTATTTAAAACTTTACTTTGAAACAACTCAAAGACAAGGTTATCACGGACACAATCAATATTATCATCGCAAAGTTTGGGAAACTCTAAAAGAAACCGGTATGGCCAGGTTATTACTTGCCACTTATGATAATCTACCCTTAACCGCCTGGATGCTGCTTAATTTTAAAGATACTCTTTATTATCCTTACGGCGGTTCTTCTAAAATTCATCCGGAAGTTATGGCAAATAATTTAGTGGCATGGGAAGCAATAAAATTAGGCAAAAAATTAGGACTTAAAAAATTTGATATGTGGGGAGCATTAGGCCCTGATGCCGATCCCAAAGATCCCTGGTATGGATTCCACAAATTTAAACAGGGGTATGGGGGGAGATTAGCCGAATATACTGGCACTTATGATTTGGTCTTTAGCTGGCCGGTATATTTAATGTTTACTTTTATAGATAAACTAACACCATTTAAAGTATTTCTGTTAAAACTACTTGGGAAATAATAGTTTAAAATTCAAAATGCAAAATGCAAAATTACAATTCAAAATTCAAAAGTTTTCGAAGAAAACCACCAAAACTTTTAACTTTTCACTTTTAACTTTTAACTTTACTCTATGGACATAACCTTATTTATGTCGGCAGGGGTATTACTCGGCTGCATCATCGGCTTATCCTGGTTTGCCGGAACTGATGCTCCATATGTACCAACCAAAATGGATAAGATCAGAGAAATTTTAAAACTGGCCGGGGTTAAAAAAGGTAGAAAATTTTATGAGTTGGGATCCGGTGATGGCCGGGTAGTGTTTGAAGCTGCCAAACTGGGAGCTGAAAGTATCGGCATTGAACAATCCTGGCTGCGCGTCCTATATTCCAAATTCAAAGCAGCTTCCCACTCGTCAACACATTCGACTTCGCTCAGTGTTGACCCTGAGCATGTCGAAGGGTCAAGTGGGAATACAAAGTTTTGCCATGGAGATATTTTCTCCAAAACTTATAGCGATGCAGATATAATTTATATTTACCTTTTACCAGTTGGTGTTAAAAAGCTGGAAAGCAAACTACGCCAGGAGTTAAATAAAGGGGCTGTTGTAATTACCCAAACTTACCATTTCCCTAATTGGAAACCGTTTAAAAAGCTAGACGATTTTAATTTCTACCGGAGCTGAAGTTAATTTTCGCAAACCAGTTCTTTCTATCACAAATAAATCTTCAATTCTGACTCCTCCAAAATTTGGGATATAAATTCCCGGCTCAATGGAAAAAACCATGCCTTCCTTTAAAATTGTTTTGCTTTTTGGTGAAAGCGAAGGATATTCATGTATCTCCAAACCAACACCGTGGCCTAATGAGTGAGGAATGGACTGATAGCCTTGGGAAATTATGCAATCCCTGGCTGCTTGATCTGCCCAGGTTGCTTTTACTGGTTTGCCGGCTTCAATGGCAGTATTAATATAATCCACAGCTTTTTGTTGCGCTTCCAGAACTGTTCCGTATATCTTTTTTTGCTCTTTGGTTGGTTGCCCGAAAAATACGGTTCTTGTCATATCTGAACAATAATTTTCAAACTTAACTCCAAAATCGAGAAGGACGATTAACCCTTCCAGTCCTGAACTTGATTCAGGACCCAAAACAGCATCTCCAGTTTGATGATGCGGCACGGCAGAATTTTTACCAAAAGCTACAATCGGCGAAAAAGAAAATTCAGCACCTTTATTTTTTATGAAATTTTCCAACTCCCCCACGATTTCCTTTTCAGTTATTCCGACTTTTAATTTTTTTAATATATGCTCAAAAGCCAGATCCCCAATCTTACAAGCTTTTTCTATTTTTTTAATTTCTTCGGCAGTTTTGATGCTTCTTAGGTGACTTGCCTCAAAGTGTTTTGTTTTAAAGTGTTTACTGAAGACTTTATATTCTGCAACCGTTAAGTCATCTTCCTCAATCCCCAACTTCTTAATCTCTTTTTGGTGTTTTTTTAAAAGATCTTTAGTAGGTTTTTCGTGACTTCTTTCGAACAAGGTTAAGTGCGGCACTTTCTCCTTAACTGCTTCTGTATACCTTGCATCAGTAATAATATAAGCAAAATCACGGCCCACAAAAATATAAGCCTCTCTTTCATTTTTAGAGAAATTTGTAAAACCAGAGAGATAGATAATATTAGAAACAGAAGACACCAACACCGCATCCAGTTTTTCTTTTAATAACTTTTTCCGGAGATTTTCTATTCTACGCTTAAACATGAAGCAATTGTACCAAATTCTAGTGCGGGAAAAATGTCACACATCGTTACCCGATTCGGGTACGCTCGATGTGTGATATGACAAGCTCCCTGCGTTCGCTCGCAATGACAATCAAGATTTAGCATGATAAAATGCCGCTAATGAAACTTCTCCATTTTTCTGATATTTTCAAATTATGTACCGGATAGATCACAAAGTTGATTCTCCAACAAAAAACCCGCCTTTCAGCGAGTTCTTTGGCGTATTACATACCGATGTAGTAGCAACTGACCTGCGATATATAAAGTATATCAAATATTGTAGTACATGTCAACTTCTTAAAGAGGGCGTAGAAAGTTGCGTGGATGTGAGGGGAGTTGAACCCCCGCAACACGACTTCGCAGGTCAGCTGCCGCACCGGCGCACCCCCACAGCAATATTATTGTATCAAAAGTTGAGGGAGATTGAGCTGCTAAAAAAGACCTGGTATTCGGTTATTAACCGAACCGAGGGCAACTTAACTCAGGATTGGATACCTGGAGGTCAGAAGCCATCCCGATCTTTGATAAAAAAATTAAACTACAGAAAGGTTGTAAAGTCAAAATGAAACTTCTCCATTTTTCCGACCTGCATATTGGCATGGAAAATTATGCCAGGCTGGATCCGGAAACAGGCATTTCCACCAGGTTGCTCGATTTTTTTAAAACATTTGATTTTATTATTGAGAAAGCTTTTGCAGAACAGGTTGATGCAGTGATTTTTGCCGGGGATGCCTACAAGACCCGCGACCCCAACCCCACCCAACAACGGGGTTTTGGTGAAAGGATCAGGAAGCTGGCCAAAAAAATTCCGGTTATTTTAGTGGTGGGAAATCACGATACCCCTAATGCTGAAGGCCGCGCCAACACTTTAGACATTTATTCTGCTTTGGAAATAGAGAATGTCCGGGTTTCCCGAAATCCGGAATTTTTACAAATCCCTACCAAATCCGGAAATCTACAAATTGTCACTCTGCCCTGGCTGCATAAAAATGATTACAAAACTATTGCCGAAAAATTAAAATTACTTTATGACAAAATCAACCCCGAATCCCCTGCCATTTTGGCGGCCCACGCCGAAATAGTGGGGGCGCAGTTTGGCAGCGAAAAAGGCATGGCCATTGCCAATGATGTAGCCATCCCCCTGCCTTTAATCCAGGCTAAAAGAGTTTCTTATGTGGCCCTGGGCCATTTACACAAACACCAGGTCTTATCAAAACCCGGCGACTCTCCTTTAATTGTCTATTCCGGCTCTCCCCAGAGAATTGATTTTGGGGAAGAGAAGGAAGAAAAAGGAATCTGCTTAGTGGAAATAAGTCAAAAATATTATCCACAGTTTACTTTTGTTCCGACTAATGCCAGGAAGTTTTTAACTATTACCATTAGTTTAAAGCGTGATGATCCGGATCCTACCCAGACTATTGTTTCAGAAATTCAAAAACATGAAATAGAAGATAAAATTGTCCGGGTAATAATTAATATTCCGGCTGAGTGCGAGAAAGAAATTAAAATGGATTTAGTCAAAAAATCTTTAAACAGCGCTAACTTTATTGCCGGGATTTCCAGAAATGCGGAAAGGGTGGAACGGGAAAGAGTTGATTTAGGCAGTGAAGTAGAAAGTCTGACCCCTTTGCAGGCCTTAAAAAAATATTTTGATTCCAAAAAATACTCTCCCGACAAACAGAAAAAACTTGAGGAATATGCTATTCAATTATTGGAAAATTAATACAATTGTCATTGCGAGCGACTGAAAGGAGCGAAGCAATCTGGGTAGGAATTAATCATTAACTAGATTGCTTCATCACTCGATGACTCATTCCTCGCAATGACGGGAATAATAATATGATACCGGTAAAACTTATATTATCTAATTTCACAAGTTACGGCCAAAATCCGCCGGAATTGGATTTTACTAAATTTAAGTTAGCGGCTATTTCGGGGCTTAACGGGGCCGGTAAATCATCTTTATTGGATTCCATAACCTGGTGCCTTTGGGGCACTTCCCGGGCCGGTGATTCTTCTGATGATTTAATCCACTTAGGGGCCGCAAGTATGCAGGTGGAATTTTCTTTTGAACTGGACAAGCATATTTATACAGTTAAAAGAAAGCGGATCAAAAAAGGCGGCAGCTCTACCAGCCTGGAACTTTGGTCTAATTCTTATAACCTGACCGAAGGCACCATCAAATCCACCCAAGCTAAGATTATTGATACATTACACTTGACTTTTGAAACATTTACCAACTCCGCCTACCTCAGGCAGGGCCATGCTGACGAGTTTACCACCAAGGGCCCGACTGACAGAAAAAGAATCCTGGCTGATATTTTAGGGTTAGACCACTACGATACTCTCGAAGAAAAAGCCAAGGAAAAAGCCAAGGAAACTCAAACTAAACTAACCCTTTTGGACTATCAATTATTGGAAATCGAAGCAGAGTTATCCCAAAAAGAAGAACGCGAGAAATCTTTATCCCTGGCAGAAGAAGAAGCAAAGAAAATTGAGAAAGAATTAAAAGATATCGAAAGTTTAATTAGAATCATCAATGAAAAACACGAAAAAGCCAACCTGCAAGTTAAGTCCCTGGAAGAAAGGAAGAAACAAATAGAGTTAGTCCGGCAGGAATTATCCGACATCCAAACTAAGATAGAATTAAACAAAAAAGCCCAATTGGAATTTCAGGCAATTTTGGAACAAAAAGAAATTATTGAAACCAGTTACCAAAAGCTTCTTAACCTACAGGAAATTAAAAAAGGCCTGGATGAAAAAAGAAGTCAATTAATTAAAGTCAAAGATGAATTGGTTGATATTCAGAAAGTGATCAGCGAACGGGAAAATAAACGCAAAGATACCATTGCCAAAGTAGAATTGCAGGTAAAACAACTGCAAACCAGAAATGAAACCCTGCAAAAACAAAATGAAGATTTGCAAAATAAAAAAGACAGCTGCCCGACTTGCGGCCAGCCAATCAATGAAATGAAAAACAAACAACTGGTCGATCTGAATTTGAAACAAATTGAGGACAATCAAAAAGAAATTCAAACATATGAGACAACCATAAAAAAATACCGGGAGGCTGTCTTACCGGAAACTAAACAAGTGGAAGAAAAAGAAAAAATTATTAAAGGATTGGAGGAAGAGACTAAAAACTATTTCGAGGCGGCGGAAACAATCCAAAAGCTGCAACCATATTTGGAAAAATATACTAAACTACAACAAGCAATCACAGGCGTAGAAACACATCAAAATTCCCTTTTGGATTTACAAAAAATTTACCAAATCAGGGGAGAACAAATTGCCAAAGATGAAGCAGAAACTGAAAAGTTAACAGCTTTTGCAGAAGAACTGGCCACAATTAAGAAGGAGTTGGTTGCCGAAGAGCGGACCAAACAAGAGTTATCCCAGAAAGCCTTGGAACTGAGCGGTAAGGTAGGCGAGGCAAAGCAACTGGTTTCCCGGGCGGAACAACTTATTAAATTAAACAATACAAAACTGGCGGAAAAATCCAAGCTTTCCGGGGACAAACAAATTTTTGACGAGCTGGCTTTGGCATTCGGAAAAAAAGGCATCCAGGCCATGATCATTGAGAATGCCATCCCGGAAATAGAAGATGAGGCCAACAGGTTATTGGATAAATTAACTGAAGGCCGGATGAAAATCAGTTTACAAACCCAAAAAGAATCCAAGACCAAAATGCTTCTTTCAGAGGGGGAAAAGGGTTATTCCACCATAGAAACTTTGGAGATTATTATCTCTGATGAAATGGGGGAAAGACCTTATGAAAATTTTTCAGGAGGTGAGCAGTTTAGAGCTAATTTTGCCATCAGGCTAGCTATTTCTAAATTACTCACCCACCGGGCCGGGGCCAGGCTACAATTTTTGGTCATCGATGAAGGCTTCGGCACCCAGGATGCTCCCGGCCGGGCCAGGCTGGTGGAGGTTTTGGATACCATTAAAGATGATTTTGAAAAAATTATCGTCATCACCCACATTGAAGAACTAAAAGAAGAATTCCCGACCAGAATCGAGGTCTCCAAAAATTCTGCTGGATCCACCTTTGAAGTAGTTGGTGTTTAGTCTACAATGGAATTATGCCCAAAATTATTTTTAAAATTATTCCTGCTTTAATTTTTTGGGGAATTTTTATTTTTGCAATTTTTAAGGTTCCTTATCCGGAAAGTTTAGCCCAGGCTAATTTAGGACAGATGGGTTTATTCTTTGTACCGTTATTTTTGGCATTAATATTTACCATTAATATTTTCTTCAGAAACATTCTCTGCTCGTTTTCTATTGCTTTAGGCATAGCCTTCCTATTAATTCTTAAGGCGCTAGACTCACTTAACATTGTGACCGGATTATTAATTTTAATTTCCGTTGGATTATTGCTTAGCTACTTTAAGAGGGCAAGAAGGGGAATCGGGGTAATTCGGGGGATTAGGGGCATTAAGGGAATTAGAGGGATAAGAAAGATTAGAGATAACTGACTCAATCGTGTATAATTTGCGCATGAAACAAAAATTCTATATTCATTGTGCCATTCCCTATGTCAACGCTAAACCGCACATAGGCCATGCCCTTGAATTTATTCAGACAGATACCGTAGCACGTTATCACCGCTTACAGGGCGAAGATGTCCTGATGCTTACAGGCGGCGATGAAAATGCTCTAAAAAATGTCCAGGCCGCGGAAGCCGCGGGAGAAGATATCCAAACCTTTGTTGATAAAAATGCCAATCTATTTTGGGAGTTGGCCAAAAAAATAAATGCCCAATTTGATGTTTTTCAAAAAGGCAGCGACAAAAAAACTCACTATCCCTCATCACAAAAACTTTGGCAATTGTGTAATCAGGCAGGCGATATTTATAAAAAATCCTACAAAGGTTTATATTGTGTCGGCTGTGAATTATTTTATTCACCTGATGAATTAGATGAAAAAGGTGAATGCTTTGAACATCCCGGCAAAAAGCTGGAAGAGGTAGCTGAAGAGAATTATTTCTTTAAACTCTCAAAATATCAGGAACAGCTAATCCAAATTATTGAGTCAGAAAAACATATAATTATTCCGGAATTTAGGAGAAATGAAGTGTTGTCTTTTTTGAAATCCGGTTTACAGGATATCAGCATTTCCCGTTCAAATGAACGGGCAAAAAATTGGGGCGTACCGGTTCCGGGCGATCCTACTCAACGGATATATGTCTGGTTTGATGCTTTGAATATTTATCAAAGCGGTGTAGGTTTTGGATGGGATGAGGAAAAATATAATAAATGGTGGCCGGCGGACTTGGAAGTTATCGGCAAAGGAATTATTAGATTTCATGCAATATATTGGTTAGCCTTTTTGCTGTCGGCCAAGTTGCAATTGCCAAAAAAACTGTTTGTGCATGACTATATCACAATAAACGGACAAAAAATGTCTAAAACATTAGGTAACATTATTGATCCTTTAGAAGTTATTAATAAATACGGGGTGGATGCATTAAGGTATTACCTTCTTGCCAAAGTTTCTCCCTTTACTGATGGAGATTATTCTGATGATAAAATGCTGGAAGCTTATAACGCCGATTTGGCAAATGGCTTGGGAAATTTAGTAGCCAGGGTGGCCAGGCTTTGCCAGCAACATGCGGTAACCGGTTCCAATGATTTAAATCAATGGAACAAGAAGGTAGAAAATACTTTACAACAATACCGGTTCAATGAAGCTCTGGCTGAAATTTGGAAAGACATTACAGAAACAGATAAAACTATTAACCAGGAAAAACCCTGGGAATTATCCGGAGAAAAAGCCAGGCCGGTTTTGGAAGACCTGGTTAAAAGAATCCGGGATATTGCCTTTAATCTGCAGCCATTTTTGCCGGAAACTGCCGAGAAAATCTTAAAACAATTTTCCGGAGAAATTAAAGCGCAAGCGCCGTTGTTTCCGAGGATTTAGAAATCGTCATCGCGAGCGATTAGCGTGGCGATCTTCCATGGAACAGGGAGATTGCTTCGTCGAAGACTCCTCGCAATGACAGAAAGAAAGACCGGAATCTAACTATGCTAATTGACACACATGCACACCTTTATTGGGATTCTTTCAAGAAAGACTTTAATGCTGTAATCCAGCGTGCAGTTGATGTTGGGATTGCTACAATTATCAATATTGGTGTTGATCTTAAAACAAGCAAAAAAGCCCTGGGTCAAGCCCAAAATATCAAGTGGCCGGCAGGTTTATCAGTTTATTCCACTATTGGGATCCATCCACACGAGGCCAGTAAATATGATTCCGATAATTCCCTGCAAAATGACATCGCTAAATTAGAAGAAATATATTCATCTGATCCGGAAAAAGTGGCGGCTGTTGGAGAGTGCGGTTTGGATTTTTCCTCCACCTCCGAGGAGTCAAAGCCCACCTCGGAGGTGTTTATTAGTAATCAAAAAAAGCTTTTCCGGGCCCAGATTGATTTAGCCAAAAAGTTAAATTTACCTTTGATAGTCCATTGCAGGGAGGCGTGGGACGAAACGCTTAAAATGCTCGGCGACCAACCCGCAGTCCTGCATTGTTATAGTGGGCTTCCCCCTACTACCAACTACATACTGCCTGCTACCAATTTAATTGTTTCCTTTGCCGCCAATCTTACTTATCCCAAAAATGAATATTTAAGGGAAGCAGTCAAAATATTACCTTTAGAAAAAATTTTACTGGAAACCGACTCCCCATTTTTAGCACCTCAGTCTAAACGGGGCCAGCGAAATGAACCATCGGCTGTTTCAGAAATTGCCCAGCTGATTGCAAATTTAAAAGGAATGTCCCTGGATGAAGTTGCCGTTCAAACCACTAAAAACGCAAAAAAAATATTTAGGATAAGCTAGATTCCCACCCATTCGACTCGCTTTATGATTCGACTTCGCTCACCACTATAGCTCCTCAGGGTTATCATTTGCTTTATGAGGCTGAAATGGGTACACTTAAGGGCATACCATGAGGATTTTATTGGTCTTTTTTATCGGTTTTTTATCATTTTTTTATCTTTCGGAAATTGTTAAACGCATCCTTAAAGATTTCAGATACTCTTTTGCAGGTATTATTTTCATAGTAGCCGGTTTTCTTCTGGGACTTTTTGGTGCAAATTTACTGCCTTCAGGTTTAAATGTTTTATCTTCGCTTTTTTTAATCGGCTCAGGATTGGGCACAATTTCTCATCATTTACTTTCACGGAGATTTGTCCTGTTTAGAGATTTTGAAAAGGGCTTTGTCCTAAAACACGAAAACGGCTTTGAGAGATTTTTGGAAATACTTCCCGGCGCGCTGACATGGCTGGCTTTAACTTCGCCTGTTTGGCTTTCTTTCACGCTGCCCTATGCCGTGGCCTACTTAATCTTAATTGCTGATATTTACTGGCTGCTGACGGCTTTTAGAATTGCCGTCCTAATTTTGGTTGGTTATAAAAAAATGGAAGAGGCAAAAAGCAAAGACTGGCAAAAGCTTTTACAAAAGGATTTCCCCGGCACATGGGAAAATTATTACCAATTAATTTTAATTCCAACATATAAGGAAGCCTTATACATCCTAACACCCGCTTTTGACGCTATTGTAAATTGCAGCTACCCAAGAAAAAAGATCCTGATCGCTGTTGGTTTTGAGGAAAGGGACGAACCGGACAAAATCCAAGCCACTAAGGAGTATTTAAAAAAAATTGAAGGAAAGGTTGCCGGTGTTTTTACTACCGTTCACCCTTATGGGTTACCCGGTGAAGTGGCCGGACAAGGGTCTAATAAGAATTGGATGGTCAAACATATCCTGCCTGAACTTCAAAAAAGAGGGATTAAAGCTGAAGATACATTTATAACTACCCTGGATGCTGATTTTGTAATCCACCCCCAGTTTTTATCAGGGGCATTACATAAATACCTATCGCTACCCGCAGGAGAAAGGGATAAAAGAACCTTTACCGGAGTATTTTTATACCACAACAATTATTGGCAAACCCCCACCCCAATGAGGCTGATGGCCACCGGTACTTCCTTTTGGCAGCTGGCGGAAATGGTCGGTTCCGACAAATATATGAATTATTCTTCCATGTCTTTATCCTTAAAAGCGCTGTTAGACATCGGCCTCTGGATACCGGACAAGGTCAATGATGACAACGGATTTTACTGGAAAGCTTATTTCCATTTCAACGGAGATTATAAGGTTGTTCCTCACTTTTTGCCGATTTCTGCCGATGCGGTCCAGGATACAACCTTACTTAAAACTTTTCAGAACCAGTATCTGCAAATCAAAAGATGGGCTTATGGGGTGGAACATATTCCCTTTATCGTCAAGCAATATTTTACTAAAGAAATGGATTTTTGGAATAAAACAGACCGGGTGCTGTTTAAAATCTGGGGGGATTTAAAATGGGGGTTTTTGGCTATTTTTGTCACTTTTGGCAGCTTGTTTATCCCTTTGGTTAATCCCAATTTCAGAGCATCAGTTTTGGCGGTTAACTTACCGATTGTTTCTTCCTGGATATTAACCATTACCTTTTTTGGGCTTTTTGCCACTATTTTTGTCCACGAAAAGACCGCCCCAAAAAGACCACAGGATTGGTCCTTATTCAAAAAAATCTGGTCCTACATCCAGTGGCTGTTAATCCCTGTCATCTTAATCACTATTTCTTCACTCCCGGCAATTGATGCTCAGACTTCTTTAATGTTTGGCCGGAAATTGGAATTCAGAGTGACAAATAAGGCCAGGCTTCAGGAAAAATCGTAAAATATGTTTAAAAAAATTCATTTTTGGATCATCCTTGCCCCTTTTATCACCAGTTTGTTAACCGCTGTTGTAATCTTAACCATATTAAAATCCTTACCGGCAAAATTACCCCTTTTTTACTCTGTAGCCTGGGGAGAAAACCAACTTGCTACCCATCAGCAATTTTTAGCCATCCCGGCAAGCCTTAGCGCGATAGCTCTTCTAAATTTAATTATTTACTGGCAACTGCACCAGTCCCAATCTTTTTTTAAAAAGATACTCATCGCCTCTTCAATTATAGTAAGCTTAATTCTGGTTATTTCATTAACTAAAATTATTTTATTGTTTATTTGACATGAACCTGATATTACCTGCCATAATTTCATTTTTAATAACAGTCCTGACAATCCCGCTTACCATCATCATTGCTAAAAAATTTAAACTGCTCGATAACCCTAAAACCAGGCCCCATCCGGCCCACACCCAACAAAGGATTGTACCAAGAGCAGGCGGTTTACCGATATTTGTCGGAATAATATCTGCTTTACTGATTTTCCTTCCGTTTGAAAAATATTCCTTTGGAATTTTAGCCGGACTTTCCATCCTGCTGGTAATCGGGTTGTTGGATGATAAATATCAGAACTTTTCTCCTTATTTCAGACTAATCGGCCAGTTTATTGCCGCCGCAGCAGTAGTCCTAAGCGGTGTCGGAATCAAGTTTATCACTAATCCCGCGGGCGGGATTATCAATTTTAACGGCAGCCCGGAGATAACTTTGTTTGCCGGTATGCTGGCCGTTATTTGGATTGTTTGGGTCATGAATATGGTTAACTGGTCCAAAGGGGTAGACGGCCAGATGCCGGGAATAGTTACGGTTTCAGCCATTATTTTAGGGCTGTTGTCTCTAAAGCTAAATGTTTCTGCTGATCCTGCCCAACTAAACTTAACCAAACTTTCATTTATTACCGGCGGGGCAGCCTTTGGGCTTTTGCTGTTTAATTGGTATCCGGCCAGGATTTTTCCGGGATTTTCCGGGTCCGGCATTTTAGGGTTTATGATTGCTGTTTTAGCCATTTTATCCGGAGGTAAACTGGCAACTGCCGGGCTGGCACTTTTAATCCCCGCTGCTGACTTTGCTTATACATTTTTTCGAAGAATTTTAAGCGGCAAATCACCGGTTTGGGGAGACCGCGGACATTTGCACCATAAGCTTTTAGAATACGGCTTTTCCCATCAACAAATCGCCTTGTTTTACACTTTAGGAAGTGTTATTCTGGGAGCGATAGCCTTGAGTTTGTCTTCCAAAGGCAAACTATTTGCGGCAGCGCTAATCGGGGCAGTTATTTTAGGAGGCATTTTATGGTTAAATTTTTTTGGGCAATATTCAAAGCCTCGCGACCAAGACAATGGATAAAAAACTTTGCCATCTTTGCTGCCCTGATTTTTTCCGGAGCGCTGCTTGATAAAACTGCCCAGCTAAAAACCTTAGAAGCTTTTTTGCTCTTCTGCGTTTTTTCCTCCGCTACTTATTTATTAAACGATGTATTTGATATCGAGCGGGACAAACTCCACCCGTTTAAAAGCAAGCGGCCGATTGCTGCCGGACTTATCCCCGTTCCTTTGGCAATCATCTTATCCCTTACGGCAATAGTTATTTTCTTACCCATATCATACGCCCTCTCTCCTGCTTTCTTTTTTGCCGCCATTACCTATTTAGTACTGCAATTATTTTATTCTGCCTACTTAAAACAGGTCATCTTAATTGATGTGCTGGTGATTGCGGCGGGATTTGTTTTACGGGTATATGCCGGGGTGTGGGCAATTGACGCCCATCTTAATGTTTGGTTCCTGTTATCCGTCACCAGTTTTGCCTTATTTTTGGCAATCGGCAAGCGCCGGTCCGAACGGACCTTAATGGAATCACAAGCCTTCCGCCACCGGGAAACCCTGCTTCACTACCCGGAGAACCTGCTGGATATACTGACTTCGATGTTTGCCAATTCCACCTGGCTGACTTATGCTTTTTTTGCCTTTTTGCAACCGCCGATCCAAGCCAAACAAGTTGTTTCAAGTTTCCTGGGAGGGTTTGAATTGCCTTTTCCTGAAGCCAAATATTTAATGGCCACAGTCCCGGTGGTGCTTTATGCCGTGATGAGGTACCTCTATATAATTTACGAGAAAAAAGAGGGAGAATCTCCCGAACGGGTAATATTGACCGACAACCCCTTATTGAGCGCTGTGTTAATTTGGGTAATAATGGTCATCGGGATTATTTACTACCTGGGGGCGTAATAGTTTTGTAAGATACAGGTAATAAATCTGCCAAAAGAATTGCTTCTTTACCATAATTTCTAGTAAAATTCGCATTATGGAGCGGCAACCTGCCGGTGAGCTTTGCGGTTTTTTCTCTAAATTTAAACAGTTATCATTTAAAAAAGGCGAGATAATTTTACACCAGGATGACGAACCTCCCGGTATTTTTTATATCATTAACGGCTTTGCCAATCTTTACTCAATTTCCAAAAATGCCCAGCAATTGACTTTAATCATTTATCAACCAGGCGATATCTTCCCGCTGATTTGGGCTGTGAATGATACTCCGCATTTTTACTATCTTGAGGCTATGACTACTGTTGAATTATACCGGGCGCCCAAAGAGGAATTTATTAGATTTTTAAAAAACAATAACAAAGCCCTGTTTGAAATAAATACCCGGGTTTTGGAAAGATTAGGCGGAGTTTTAAGGAGAATGGAGCATGCTATGTTGGGTAATGCCGGTAGTAAAGTTGCATCAATAATTACCATCTGTGCCGAGCGGTTTGGCAGCGAGAACGGAAAAACTTGTGTTATCCAAATCCCGCTAACCCATCAGGATATTGCCAGATTAATCGGCATGGCCCGTGAAACTGTCAGTATTGAAATGAAAAAACTACAGAAAATGGGATTGATTGATTATAAAGGAAAATATCTGCTGGTAAAAGATTGCCAAAAACTCAAAGAAGAATTAGCCCTCGGCCCGCTTGATTAAGGTTTTTTCTTTTCCACATAAGCAGCCGATACAAAACCTTCCGTGCCGTCTGATAAACGGACCCGGTCCCAAGCTCCCTGTTCTTCCAGTAAAATGAGCCTGTCGCCGGGTTTGACTTGAGTGATTTCTTTGCCGTTTAAGTTCGGTTTGTCTCTCACCCGCAAAAATCCCGTGGGAGTATTTTTGACTAAAACCTCCGGCGTTTGGGTGATAACCGGAGTTGCAACCGCAGTTAGATCAGCTTCAGAAAGAGCTAAATCTACCGATACAATCAAATTGAAGTTGGCAGGCAAATCAGCCCTGATGCTTCTTTTTAAGTAATTGGGATGGCTTAATAAGATGGTGTGTTCGCCCGGAGCAATATCCAAGGCTAAAGGGGTCGTATCATATGATTTACCGTCTATCTCCACCATTGCATCCGCTGGATTGGAAACAACAGTCAGCCCTTTACCACGATTTAGAGTCAAAGTTTCCCCGGCAGAAGAAGGAATATCAGAAGCCAGGTCTCTATTAATCACAGTCACCGTGCCGGCAGTTAAATTTGCCCTGCCCTGCCAGACGGCATTATTTTTTTCAATCTTAACATCATAATCTTTAACTGCTAAATTTTTATCCTCAAATGGTGTTTTACCCATTTCTTTATTGTCCAGATAAACTGCCGCTTCCGAAGGGGTAGATAAAATAGAAATACCGCTGGTTGGTTTAATTCCCAAAAAAATCTCCGCCCATTTGTCGGAAAAACGAAGCAGCAAAGCCGCTAAACTAATCAGCACCAAAAACCAAATGATAGTTTTTTTCATAAATGAGATCCTTCGTCGTTCTTCAACTGAAGGACTCCTCAGGATGGCAAAGTGCGTTTTTAAATATTACGCACTTTGTCAATTATACCTCAAGTTATTTATAACCCGATCTGGTAACTATTCAGTATTTTCCTGTAAACTGTTGTCCTGAGCGTAGCGAAGAATCTTCCATGGAGTGGGAAGATTCCTCGGATGCACTCGGAATGACAAATGCACGGGGAAGAACTGGCCTCATACTACCCTTTTTTTGACTTTTGAGGCTAAGTGTGGTAACGTACGCACTTAACAATTAAAAGATTACATTGCACTTGTTTTGAAGAATCAAGGCAAAAACCTTCTGTCTAAGATAATTTCTGAAAGGGATGCTCTAAACAGCAAATTATCTAAAATCAAGCTAAGGTTCCCAAAGGGGTTGATACAGCTTGCCATAATTTCCGTTATCCTGCTTAACTTATTAGGGTATTACCCAAACTTTGGTATTCCTCCTATGAAAAAATCTTTGGCCTTAGCCTCATACCAGGAAGTTAAGGAAGAAATTATTGCCAAATCTTTCTCCAAACCGCCGGTCCTGCCCCATCCGGGTTATTTAACAACCAAATTCTCTGCCTGGCACCCCGGGATAGATATTGCCGCCGGGCTGGGCATGCCAATCCATCCCATTATCGAAGGTGAAGTCTCAGAAGTGGGACGGGATTTTTTTGGGCTGGGCAATTTTGTGACAATAATACACCAGAGCGGCTTTAAATCAAAATATGCCCATATGGGTAAAATTTATGTGGGCGTTGGGGATAAAGTCATACAAGAGAATATTTTAGGAGAGGTGGGTTTAACCGGTAACACTTCCGGCCCGCATACACATTTGGAGATTACCTTAAACGGAAAATATATTGACCCGCAAGGTTTATTACCGGAAATTCCTAATATGCCTATAACAGCGCCAGTTAAGAAATGATCTCCCCTTCAACCTCGGTTAAATTAATTCCCCTGAGTCCGAATTGTTCCCTTTCCCTATTTATTAGCCTTTCCAGTAAATTTTTCAGCTCCAAAGGGTAATCCACAAACTGCAGCATGATTTCCCCCTTGTTTAAACCGGCAGTATTGACAATGATCGTGCCGTGGTGCAAAAGCAGCCGGTCCATGATAGATTGGTCTACTTCCAGGTGGGTGATCTTGTCAAAAAGGGCAGCTGTAAGTTTTACTGAAAATAGGCCTTTTTTAATAATTACCCTCCTGGTGGTCAGCAAATACCTGTTGGCATGATAAACATGCATGATCCTTATCAGTGCTGCAAAAAACATTCCCGCCATACCTATTGCCAAAGCCGGAATTTTGTCTAAATTTAACAGCCAGCCTAATCCTAAACCCAAGGCCAGAAAAAGCATTCCCGGAAAGAAAACATACATTAGATATTTAGACCTAATATAAGCCTTGGAAAAACCGGTCACTAAAACCAATTCTTCGTCTTCTGACAGGTATTTTTTAAAAGCAGCTTTTTGTTTTTCAGTAGGGGACTCCTGGTAATGATATTTGGCCATTTAGAAGTATTGTAACATCAATCCACCTTATCTTGCCCTGATAACTCCCAGTTGCACAAGCAGTCCCCGGAGTGAGGAAAAATCGAAAGCATTAATTAATCCATCATTATTCATATCTATCCCGTCCCGGAAACCAGCCATGTTGTTGGTTTTTCTGTAATCTGTGTGCAGTATGGACATATCCACCAGGTTGATCTTTTTATCATTATTCCCGTCACCCTTGGGGCCGGTCGCCACAGCAGTATTGTGCAGGCGGATTTCAACCGGCCTGGGCCCATTACACTCATTATTCATTAAATCACCCCTGATCTGAGTCCCGCCTTGAGCTGTTGTGTAATAATTAATCTTCTTTCCGCCTCCGCATGGTCCTAACGGGCCGCTGTAACTGCAGGAATTATTCAGAAAATCAATCAAGGATTTATCGGTCGGACAATCAATATAAATCGGGTTGGTCGTGATAAAATCAGTCTTGCAGGAGATGCCGGTTGAATAACTCAACTTGGGTACAGCTTTGCATGGTAAAGCGGGAGCCGTTGTAGCGGTAGGGTACGGCGTGGGAGAAGAAGATGTTACTCTAAATGAATAATCAGCATGTCCCCATCCAGGTGTTGTAATAATACTACCTCGCGGTTCGATTGAAATACGCACTACTTGACCAGCCAGTTCAACAGGAATTACCCAATCCAAAGAAGCAATGTTATATCTATTAACTTCACTTCTTCTAATTGTTCCAATGTATCCGGTCTTGTATTGACCATCCTTATAATACCAGTAGCCCACATTATAATAATCAACGACCGAATGATCACCATAATCTAACTCCCACCTAACCTGGACTTGTTGACCTACGTCATACACCTCTCCCTGAATAGAACCTGGTTTAATACTGGCAACAGAGACGTATCTGTCACGGGGAATGAAGTTTAGTACAAATTCCGCCTTATCTAAAATCTCTTTAGTTTGTTTATTAGTAACTGTTACCCAAAGATTGGCAGAACTGGTGGAACCTATGGAGGAAACAGTTATATCTGCATGGCTATTTGGACAAGGGGGATTTATTCCATCTATACATCCTGACCAGGGGGTAATCCTAATATCATGGCCTGCATTAAACTGCTCAATCTCCCAACTATAATCCAAATCTTGCTGATTTGTCACCAAATTACCCTGCATATCCTTGAGCCAAACAGCGACACCGTAACCACCAGGGGCTACCATGTGGACGCCTATGGGTGGAAATTGTTCCAGATGATATTGTGAACTTGGTGTGGGGGAGGGTTTGACTTCCACGGATAAATCATAATTTCTTTTGACGGTTAAGATATTAATGTTGTTTAGGTTGGAATAGATGGATGAGGTATCCTTAAAGGCAACAGCGCCTTTACCCAGGGCTTTGGCTTTAAAAACTATGGCGGCCATCAGGCCGCTCTCCCCTCCTGTTTGGGTCTGGTAGCCCGGGGCAGGCACGCCTCCGGTTAAGGAAATCTCACCGGTATCATTGTCGTAAAAATTCTCCACCCAGTTTTCGGCAAAACCGCCTTCTGTCTTAATCTCTTTAACTTCCACCAGGTCTTTGGGGAAAGACATCTTGGCTTCAAACAAATTTGCCCCTTCAATGTCCGAGCGGGCATAAAGTTTGACTGAGAATTCTTCCTGGGGCGCCGGGTTGCCCGGCAGCAGGCAGGCCAAACCTTCACAGCGGGCCGGGCCAACCAGGGTCAAACTTGTTTCCGGGCCGGTTGGTTTGGAAACAGAGGCTTTGGAGAATAATTTTAAGGGGTTGCCGGAGGTGACTAAATAGACAGCGGCTATTAACCCTGCCCCCAAAAGAAGCAGTAAAAATAAATGAACTACCCCACGCTCATTAAATCTTTGCATTAACTTAACACTTACACAACTCCCCCCCCTTGTCAAGAAAGCGCCGGATAAAGTTTATAATTGCTATAATGGTTATAACCATAACAAAAAAAGACAGATGCTAGACTGTAAGAAGAAATATTTACAAATTGCCTTAAACAGCACCCCTGCGGAGGGGGCGGAGATTATTTCCCAACTTCCCTCTTCCGACAGGATCATCATTGAGGCAGGAACGCCTTTGATTAAAGCCTACGGCACAGAGGGAATCCTTAGGCTCAAAGAGGCCTGGCAGCTGCAGACTGGCAGTGATTTTGAAAGCTACATAGTGGCAGATACCAAATGCATGGACAGGGGCAAAACAGAGGTGGAAATTGCCCGGCAGGGAGGCGCGAACGCGGCCACGGTTTTGGGCTGCGCCCCTCTTGAAACGATCAATTATTTCATTTCCTCATGCCAAGATTTAGGGCTTGATTCAATGGTAGATATGATGGGGATAGAACAGCCATTTAAAATCTTAAGGCGCTTGCGGAAAATGCCAACAGCAGTGATTCTGCACCGGGGCGTAGATGAGGAGTCTTTTGATAAAAACAAACCCATTCCCTACCTGCAGATTAATAAAATCAGGAGCAGCTTTGATACCCAAATTTCCATTGCCGGCGGTGATACGATCCGGGAGGTACAAAGGGCTATTTTTAATGATGCCAATATTGTAGTAGTCTGGAAAAACTTCTATAATCCCGCTTCCAACACCGGCCAGCTGGCAGAGGAATTTTTAAAGGAGATTAAGTGAATGAAATCTGCGGGTTGACAAAGTTAGCTAAGTTAGCTAAGATATAAACATCATGCAGGTATTTAACATTCATGAAGCTAAGACAAACTTGTCTAAATTAATAGAAAAAACTTTAAAAGGGGAAAAGGTAATAATTGCCAAGGCTAATAAGCCGCTGGTCACACTTAGCCTCTTCCAGGAGAAACTCAAACCGCGCAAAGCCGGATTGCTAAAAGGAAAGATCTGGGTATCTTCTGATTTTGATGAAGAAGATGAAGAAATCAACAAGCTCTTTTACGAAGGAGAGATATTCCCCAAGTGAGATATCTTATTGATACTCATATTCTACTTTGGTGGGTTGAGGACAATAAAAGGCTAAAAAGCGCGGTTAAACAAATACTGACAGACCCCTTGAATAGTATTTATGTTAGTGTGGTCAGTGGTCTAGAACTCAGTATCAAATTTCAGAAGGGAAAACTTAAATTAAAAACGGCGCTGGAAGATTGTTTCGTCAAGTCAGGCTTTGAGATATTAAACATAACCTTGCCGCACGCTTATGAATTACAGAAACTCACCTTATACCACAAGGATCCTTTTGATAGGATTTTAATATCCCAAGCAAAGTCAGAGAATCTTACCCTAATCACTTCAGACTCCAAAATTTGGAAATACAAGCTTTCTTTAATCAAGGCTTAGACAGAGGATTTTCAGAAACTATTTTCCTAGAAGATTTTTGAGGCCGGATAAAATCTCCGTGGGCAGGGCAAAAACAATGGTGTTGGCCGGGTTGGCAGTTGTGGCTTCAATAGTCTGCAAAGTCCGAAGAGAAATCGCCCCTGAGGAAGACATTGTTTTCATTGCTTCCTGTAAATTTTTGGAGGCAGCCAGTTCACCCTGGGCCCTGATAATGGTAGCCCTTCTTTCCCTTTCTGCTTCGGCCTGTTTGGCCATCACCCTTTTCATATCTGCAGGCAGTTCTATATCCTGCATTTTGATGGAGGTGACATTTACCCCCCACTCGGCAGTTTCCTTATCCACGATCGCTTTGATCTGCTCTGCCAGTTTTTCCCGCTCAGTCAGCAGGGTATCCAGCTCTACCCCTCCGATCACGTCCCTTAAGGCTGTCTGGGCATACTGGGTAATGGCATAAGCATAGTCCTGAATTTTCAAAACCGCGTCATCCGGTTTTTCAACCTGGTAATAAACCACGGCATTAATGCCTACCGGCACATTATCCCTGGTAATCACTTCCTGTGAGGGAATATCAGAGGTGGTAATCCTTAAATCTACCTTGATCATCCGCTGGACAACAGGGATAA